>JAJXSS010000201.1 GCA_021784455.1 Planctomycetota bacterium | reverse complement strand
CAGCGCGTGCTGGTGGAAACCGACTACCGCTCCCAGCACCCCGGCACCATCGAAATCCGCGACAGCCATGAGGTGGCCGGCAAGGACGATGATGACAACGAATGCCTGATCGCGCTCAAGCGTAACGGCGAGATCGCCGTGCTCGACCCCAAAGGCCGGGAACTGGAGAAGTACAAGGTCCAGTACGGGGCCTTCATCATGGTCAAGCCCGGGGCCGAGGTGAAGAAGGGCCAGCTCCTGGTCAAGTGGGACCCGCACCGCACCCCCATCCTGGCCGAAAAGGCCGGCAAGATCCGCTTCGTGGACATCAAGGTGGGCGAAACCGTCCGCCCCGAAAGCGAAGGGGCCCAGGCCGCGGCCAAGGGCAAGAAGGCCGGCGTCTCCACCAGCCAGTCCCTGGTGGTCATCGAGCACAAGGGCGAGATGCACCCGCAGATCGTCATCGAGGACGCCGCGGGCAAGATTCTCGACTTCCACTACCTGCCGGCCAAGGCCCGTATCGAAGTGGAAGAGGGTGAGATGGTCGAGGCCGGTCAGATGCTCGCCCGCCAGCCGCGGGAAGTGAAGGGCTCGGCCGACATCGTCGGCGGCCTGCCCCGCGTCACCGAGGTGTTCGAGGCCCGCAAGCCCAAGGACCCCTCGACCCTGGCCGAGATCTCCGGCACCGTCGAGCTGCGCTCGGACAAGCGCCGCGGCAAGATGACCATCATCGTCCGGGCCGAGGGCGGCATCGAAGTCGAGCACCACGTGCCCCAGGACCGGCACCTGCTGGTCCACACCGGCGACTACGTCGAGGCCGGCGATGCCCTGATCGAAGGCCCGCTGGTGCCGCACGACCTCTTGCGCATCAAGGGGGAAGAGGCTCTGTACACCTACCTGCTCGACGAGGTGCAGAACGTCTACCGCGCGGTGGGCCAGACCATCAACGACAAGCACATTGAGATCATCCTCTCCCAGATGCTGCACAAGGTGCGCATCGAGAACCCCGGGGATACCAACGTGCTGCCCTACGAGGTCATCGACAAGTTCCGCTTCCGCCTGGCCAACGACGATGTGGACACCAAGGTCAAGATCAAGGAGCCCGGCGACACCGGCCTGAACATCGGCCAGGTGGTGACCAAGGTCGAGTTCCGCGAGGCCAATGCCAAGGCCGAGGCGGATGGCAAGGCCCCCTCCAAGGCGGTCAAGTGTCGCCCGGCCAGCGGCCGCACGCTGCTCCTGGGCATCACCAAGGCGTCGCTCCAGTCCGAGTCGTTCCTCTCGGGGGCTTCCTTCCAGGAAACCACCAAGGTGCTCACCGAGGCGTCTCTGGCGGCCAAGGTGGACACGCTGGAAGGCCTCAAGGAGAACGTGCTCCTGGGCCACCTGATCCCCGCGGGCACGGGCTTCAAGCCCTACACCCAGATCAAGGTGCTCAAGCTGGCCGAGCCGGTGGCCCCCGAAGCGCCCAGCAAGGAAGAAGAAATGGCCCACGCCGCCCGTCTGGCCGAGGCCGCCGGCGCCGAGCGCCGCGAAGAGATCAAGACCACCGTGGGCGAATCGCGCCTGGTGGCCCAGCTCCTGGGCGAACTCGAACCCGAAGAAGGTGAGAAGGCCAAGGAGTAGGGCTCCCTCTTCCCCCTCTCCCTCAGGGAGAGGTCAGGGTGAGGGTGAAGCCCCCGAAAACTCCGACTCCTGATTGGACTGCAACCTACCGCCTCCCAAGGCCGGCCGCCCCTGCGACCGGCCTTTTTCTTCGTCCGCCATCTGGAATCGGGCGCAGTAGGATATACGGGCAGCGATCTGTCCATCCATAAGTACAGGGGCGACCATGGCCGGTTCCGGTGCCACCACCTCTCATCAAGGCTCGCGCTTTGCCGCCACGCGCTGGAGCGTCGTGCTGGCCGCCGGGCGCTGGCAGGCCGATTCCGAAGGGCGCCGGGCCATGAGCGAACTGGCCCGCATGTACTGGTTTCCGTTGTACGCCTTCCTGCGCCGCAGAGGCAGTTCTCCCGCCCAGGCCGAGGATCTCGTGCAGGGATTCTTCACCCACCTTCTGGATAAAAATGCCCTGGCCGGGGCGGACCAGGCCCGGGGCAAGTTCCGTTCCTTCCTGCTGGCGGCCCTGAACCATTATGCCGCCAACGTGTGGGACCACGACCGGGCCATCAAACGCGGGGGCGGGCGAACCATGCTCTCCCTGGATGTGGCGGCCGCCGAGGTACGCTATGGGGCCGAGCCGATGGATGAACTGACTCCGGACCGGGTGTACGAGCGGAAATGGGCCCTGGCAGTGCTGGACCAGGTGCTGGCGCGACTGGCGCACGAATATGCGGGACGCGGCCAGGACCAGATTTTTACGGCCTTGAAACCGGCCCTGACCGGCGAGGCGCAGGCGGGCTATGGCCGGATCGCCACGCAACTGCGGATAAACGAAGGTGCCGTCAAGGTAGCCGCCCACCGCTTGCGCCGGCGCTATCGGGAACTGCTGCGGGCGGAAATCGGGCAAACGGTGGCCGATCCGGATCAGATCGATCAGGAAATCCGGGAATTATTGACCAGTCTGTAACCTTTCGGACCAGTTGCTTTAGTAAAGGTTGAAGGGGGATCCATCCACGGGGCCGCATCATGAGTGAAACCAGGCAATGTCCGGAATGCGGAGCGCCCTTCCCAGCCAGTACCCCCGGGGGGCTGTGCCCGGTGTGCTTGTTGCAGCGAGGGCTCCAGAGCCAGACGGCCGGGTTCACCACCGAGCCCTCCCTGCCCGCGCCGACCATCATCTTGATCGAGCTCGCCAAGGTTACCGCTCTTTACGGCGGCTGGTTAATCCTCTGGTTCGCCGTCATGGTCGATTTGGCGGCCTGCATCCTATTGTGGCGCCTCGCCCCGCGCTGGCCGTTCCGCCTCTGGTCGGTGCTGGTTCCGGCCATCCTGACCGCCTTCCTCCTGGCGGCCGCCCTGATCCTGGCGCTGCCGATGTCCAAGCTGGCGCAGATCCCCCCCAATCAAACCGCGAGCTACCGCGCGGACCGGGCCGGTATCGCCGCGTCTCCAACATCCGCCGCCGCCACCCAGCCCGCGGCCTCCGCCGAAAGCCCTTCCTTTGGCCCTGTTATTCGTCGCAGTTTGCGCGGCCAGGATCCGAAGTACCATGAGTTCGTAATGAGTTTGGAGACGGGAATTCTGGGCCCCGCTCCGCCGCGCTTGACGGTATACGACGGCTGGTTATCCAGAAACGGCATCGATCTGCTGATCGAACGAAAGCCGGTACAAGCGCTGATCGGCCTCGACATGGCCACGATCGAGATACCTGCCGAGCAATGGGATGCACTGGCCCCGGCCGATGTGGCAAAACGATTTCACGAGATGCATCCGGGGCCTGGCCTGTCGGTTTTGAAGCCCAAAAGTGATGGCTCAGCGGCAACGTTCCTTTTCATGACGCGCGCGAAGCGCACGGGCGTACTGCAATTCCTGGGCTCCTCTGTCGGTCCCCAAGACCTTGCATTCCGCTACAAGCTGGTGCAAACCGCCCCGGCCCCGCAAACCCGGTCCGCTTCCGGCCCGCCTATCAGTGGCGCGTCCAGACTGGCTCTGGGTGGGCTGGTGCTCGTCGTCATTGCCATCCTGATCGCCCTCATCCTCTGGCTTCCCCGCCGCCTAAGGCGCTTCGCCCAACCGCCTGCTGGCTCGGCCGGCCTGCCGGGCGGCAGGCCCTCCAATCCGCACAGCGCCGTGCGGCGGATGCGCCAGGGCGCCGACAATGGCAACGCCGGCTCGGCGAAGCATTTTTCGCCTTGGCCGGGGCGAGCGATCAACCTGGTTGCACTGCTGGTGGCGGTGTTGCCGCTGTTTGTGCTGGGGGTGGATCCGGGCGATCCGCATCATCTGGATCGGTTCATCGCCTGTCCATTGGCCGGGCTGACCATCGCCATCGGCGGGCATCTATTTCTGTTGCTGGTGCGGGCTCTTTACCGTTACGTGTACGGTGTGTCACTTGGGCCAATACCGGCCGGGCAACGCTGGGGCCATCGGTGGTGGGTCATTGCCGCTGTACTGGGCAGCCTGGCCTACGGCGGGGGCTGGGCGATCGATCGCATGCTGAGCGACGAATCGCAGTCTTCACCGCTTGCCACCGAGGCGGCGAGCTTTCGGACACCTCTGTCGGCTTCTCCATCCGCAGCGCGCACACCGGCGCCGCTTGTCATTCTGGGCGAACAGCCGCCGGTGGTGGTCAGCACCTTTCCGCGATCGGGTGCCCATGAAGTCGCTCCGGGGGTGGTCGCATTGCGCGCCACCTTCAGCAAACCCATGGCCGATGGCTCGTGGAGTTGGTCCACCGCGTGGGAGGGGGCCACACCCCAGTTCATCGGCGCACCAAAGTACGAGGCGGATCACCGCACGTGCTTCGTCACTGCGAAGCTCGAGCCCGGCCGCACCTATGCCTTCTGACTCAACTCGCAAAAATTCGACAACTTTCGGGATCAGGCCGGCCGGTCGGCTGTGCCGTATCTGCTGATCTTCCAAACGCAGGAAAGGGGTAAGCCATGAAGCTGTCCGCATTGCTTGCGATGGTGTGCGCGGCGTGGGTGTGTGCGGCCGGAACGCGGGGTCAGACCATCGAAGACATGCCCCCCGTGGTGGTCCAGACGGTGCCTCAGGCCGGGACCACGGATGTGCCATCGGGCGAGTCTGTGATCAAGGTCACCTTCAGCAAGGACATGGCCGATGGCTCGTGGAGTTGGTCCAGCGCCTGGAAGGATTCAACCTCCAAGTTCCTCGGCCAGCCGAAGTACGAGGCCGACCACCGCACCTGCACGGTCCGGGTGCAACTGGAGCCGGGCAAAACCTACGGCTTCTGGCTCAACTCGGAACGGTTCCACGGTTTCCAGGACAAGGCGCATCACCCCGCGGTGCCGTATCTGCTGACGTTTCAGGCCAGCAGGGCACCGGCTGCCGCATCAGGGGCTTCGGCCCCCACGAGCAACGCGCTGAAGGGCAAGCTCATCAACTGGGTGGAGAACTTCTTCAGCCAGAACTACCGCGATATCACCGCCCGCAAGACGCTGGAATGGGGCTCGCCCCAGACCACCCCCCAAGGCAATCTGGCCATCCGCTACAAATTCCTGGCGACCATTTGGAACAAGGATCGCCTGATCATCGAGCAGCGTTTCACTTTCACCCGCGAAGGCAAGTTCATCTCGGCCGAGACGCTCGACAAGCACCCAGCGGTCGGCAACCACCCCGCCACCCAGCCAGCGACGCCGGAATAAGACCCTCTACGAACTCTGCGCCAACAAACGGTCATATGCCGCATGGGAACCAATAAAGAACCAGATGATCTCGTCCCGGCGACGAACGCCCACGGCGCGATAACCCGCGCTGATGCGCACCGACCATAGCGCATGCCGTGTGCTTAAGCGTTTGAACTCAAGGCTTGGGTGATCGGGGTTGTCGCAAAAGAGCCGATACGCCTTGCGGGCGCGGCCCTGAAGCTCCAGAGGCAGCTGCGCAAACTGACGGCGAAAAGTGGGATCCAGTTTGGAAATCACAACTGATCCGGATCCAACAATTCAGTTCTTCCACGATCATCCGCTTCAAGGACTTTGGTTACCAGTTGATCCACGCGGTCGCCATGCCGGGTCGTCGTTGCTTCCCACCTGGCGTCCTCTTCGATCTCATTCAGAAGGAAACGCGCAAGAACCTCCTGCCTGTCTTCAGGCAGTGACCGCAGCGCCTTCACCGCCATTTTCATCAACTTGGTCATATTGGCATTATAGCTGTATCCCGATGCACATCGGGATCGGGATGACCCACCCTACCGCGTCGAGATCCGGTTCCACTCCTCGAACACCGCCTCGGCGTTTTCCGGCCGGGTGGTGCCACCGTATTCGAACTGGGCGATCACCCCGCCGCCGCCGCGCATCAGATTTGCCGCCACGCGCTGCACCGCCTGGCGGCACTGTTCGGGGGTCCCGTGCGAGAGCAGGTGCTGCCGGTCGATCTCGCCCCAGAAGGTGATCTGGCCCGCATAGCGCCGGCCGATCTCCTCAATATCCATGATGAAAAGCTGGCTGTTGACCGCATCTACCCCGATCTCGATCAGGTCCTCATAAATGTCCGCAATGTAGCCATCCGAGTGCATGAAGATCTTCTTGCCAGCCGCGTGGGCGAGGTCGCAGTATTGCTGATACAGCGGCTTGAAAACGCGCCGCCACTGGGCCGGGGAAATCAAGAGCGACCGCTGCGAGCCCCAGTCGTCCATGAAGGTCAGGCAGTCCACCCCGGTCCGGGACCACACCTCCAGTTCCTTAAGGTAATACCCATGCACGCGCTGGAGCAGATCGAAAAATTCCGGGGGTTCTTCGGCCAGATCCAGGTAGACGTTTTCGCTGCCGCGCAGGAACTGCAGCCGCTCAAACGGCCGGGGGCAGCAGCCGGCGATGACAAAGCCATCTGTCGCGGCGATGGAGCGGTTGGCTTCTGCCACATCGATGTTCAAGAGGGCTTCCGGGGGGCGGACGAGTTCCAGCCGGGACCAGTCTTCCACCAGCGGTTCTTTCACCTCGCCGATGATGCCGCGCTGCACGTTGATGAAGGTGCAGCCCCATTCGTCGGTAAAGGTGCCGACTTCATAGGCATTGCCGCGGGTCAGGCACACCTTGGCTGCCCCGGCCGCTCCGGCAAAATCACTGGGAAACCGGGCCCGGAAGCGTTTCAGGGTCTCCTGGCCGTGTTCCATGGCTGCGGCCGGCAGCGTCCAAAGCTGCCGCGGCACCCGATCCGGATGGTCGCACGCCAGTGTTCGATATACACGTTCCCGGCCGGTCATGGGCTGAACTCCTTGTGGACGAGTGGCCGCCATGCTACCGGCGAATCCGGTGGGCCGCGTTCGCCGCCCGCAGTGGCGAAATGTGTACGTCGGCCAGGCTTGTCCGTTGCCGCGAGGTCTAGAATTCATCATGGGCAAGCTACGGCTCAAACGGGTCTACGAGGCCCCGGCCGAAAGCGATGGCCTGCGCATCCTGGCCGATCGCCTCTGGCCCCGGGGCCTGAAAAAGGAAAAGGCGGCGATTGCCCTGTGGCTCAAGGATCTGGCCCCCAGCCATGACCTCAGACACTGGTTCGGTCACGATCCGGCCCGCTGGCTGGAATTCCAGCGCCGCTACCATCAGGAACTCAAGGCCCGGCCCGGCGCCCTGGCGCCCCTGCGTCAGGCCCTGCAGCATCATGAGACGGTTACCCTCCTGTATGCGGCCCGCGACGAGCAGCACAACAACGCCGTGGCCCTGCGCAACTTCCTGGCACGGTAAGTCGCTGCCGCCCGCCCGCCCGATCCGTCAGGCCTCTCCCACCTTGATGACCACCAGCGTGATGTCATCCTGCTGGGGGATATCCCCCCGGAACTGGTGCACGGCGTCAACGATCCGCTGATGAATTCCCCCAGCCGGCTCGGCCGCGTGCTCCTGGAGCACCTGGGTCAGCCGCCCCAGGCCGAACATCCCCCCATCCGCACGGACCGCCTCGCGGATGCCATCGGTGCCGATGACGATCACATCGCCAGAGCCAAGCTGGACCGGGCCGCCTTGTTCATACGGCGTGTCCGGTTCGATGCCCAGGGGCAGGCCGGTGCTGGCCAGTTGCTCCACCTGCCGCGTGCGGGCGCGGAACCACAGGCCCGGTTCGTGCCCGGCCGAAACATAGGTCAGCGTCCGCGCCTGGGTGTCCAGCACACCGTAAAAGAGCGTGACAAAGCGAGA
>JAJXSS010000200.1 GCA_021784455.1 Planctomycetota bacterium | reverse complement strand
CGATCTGTCTGCCACCAGTTGGTGTCCTTGTCGGCGTACCAGCCGGCGTCGACGATGAAGAGTTCGGCCCCGATCTCGGCGGCCAGGTCGATCTCGTGGAAGAGTTTTTCCTCGGACAGCTCGTGTTCGGTATAGCTCCAGTGGTTATAGACCACGCGGAAGTCGCGGCCTGGGGGCTGGGGGGGCATAACGGACCGGCGGATGTGATCGTGCATGGCTTGGACGGCGGCATCCAGGTCGCCGCTCAGGGCGCCGAGGTGCATCGGGGGCGAAACGAGGGTTTCGCCCGGGGCCAAGACCCGCATGGGCGCGGGCGCAAACGGCATGGCCGAAAAGGCGACCCAGGCGTCGGCCCCGGTCAGATCCTTGGCCGACTTGAATTCGATCCTCCAGTTGGCGCTCCAGCCCAGGGCGCCGATGAAGATCAGGCCGTTGGCCTCGCTTTTGAGGATAAAGAATGGGTTGCTGTGGCCGGACTGGCCGGTGAGACCCTCATGGGTGAACCGGCCGGCCGGCAGCGGGTTTAACTGAAAGTTGCCTTCCGTGCCCCACAGTTGTTCGGCAAAGACACCGAGGGTAAAGACGGTGTCGTTTCCCGTCGGCATAAGTTCCTTCCAGCCGACTGTCCGGGTGAGCAGGCCCGACCAGGGAGCCAGCCTCGAGACCGGAACGGGTTTAGCGGCGTGATTGACGATCTCCAGCCAACGGGTCAGGATGGGCGTTCCATCGATCCGGGTATGGAGGCGCACGCGGACCGGGCGGATTTCACTTTCCAGTTCGATGATGGAATAGCGCTGGGGTTCGACCTCGGTAAACCGGAGGAACTTCCAGCCGAAGTGCAGGCTCTGGCCGTCGATTTCCAGCTCGAAGGCGTGGAGGGGGATCTGGGGGACCTTGACGATTTCATTCGCCTTCCACTCCCGCTCCAGAAATCCGGCGATATTCCAATACCGGCCGAGCCAGCGGCCGTCGGTTAAACTTTCGCTGTAGTTGGTCAGTCCCGACCGGAAAGTGACCTGCGGCGAGGGAACATCGTGGAACTGGAACGCGGTAAAGGCCATAGTAAAGCTCCTGCCACACCACACGATTGCCTTGACTCTATGGTTTCAACCAAGCCTATTTGAGAGTGGATTTGTGTCTTCGGCAATGGCATCCTGAAAGAGATTGATGGCATTTTGTCTTGTAGCAACTTCCCAAGGAGGCCGGCCATGCTGGATTCGTTTTTGAACAACATGAGTTTTCGTTACCTCAGTGGAGGATTGACTGCCGTAAAATACCCCAATGATACCGGTTGGAGGCAGTTACCCTGCTGGGTGCTTGTCGTGCCCCTTGGCGGCTGGGTTCATGTGGAAACCCGAGAACATGGCCTTATGTCTTGCGGCGTTGGTTGTGCCGCCATTGTTCCCCCCAATCTGCGGCATGCCTTTCGAAGTGTTGCCCAGCATGATTTTGTCAGTTGCTGGAGCCACGTGTTGTTCGGCCTGCCGGGCGGGATGGACGCCGCGGACTTTCTGGAACCCCCCTTGCTAACGACGGTCAGCATCGGTCGGCGGATTGCCCGGACCAATCGCGAGCTGGCCAAGCTTCAAGCGGCCCCTCCCGGGGCCCCGCTCAGCGTCGCCGGCCGGTATCTGGAACTGGGCTTCGGGCTGCTGTCGACGATCTGCGGCATCTCCCGGGAAACAAGCAGCCGGACCCTATTATCTCCCGAGGCCGGGCGGATTCGGGACCTGCTGGTTTTCATCGCCGAGCACCTCCATACCCCGCTGGACCGGGATCGGCTGGCCGAACGGTGCGGCCTGTCGCCGGCGAGGTTTCACGTCGTCTTTCACCAGGTTGTCGGAGTATCGCCCATGATCTTCGTCAAACAGCAGCGGATGAAGAAGGCCCAGTTCCTCCTCGCGGAGACCAACCTGCCCGTCAAGGTCATCAGCGACAAGGTCGGCTACCCCGATCCGTACATTTTTTCCCGGGCCTTTAAGACCACCGCCGGCATTTGTCCCCAATCGTACCGTTGCCGGGCCAAGGCCCCTTTCCCGTCGGCGGCCGGGCCGAAACCGTGATTCATTTGTGTCTCGGGTTTCGTTTCGCCGTTACTTCCAACAAACTTACTTGCAGTCACTCCCTGGCGTTCGGTCAAGCGGAAAGCAGAGATTAGGAAGTAGAAGGCAGGGAACTGGAGGGCGGGCAAGGCTGCGGGGGGGGGTGCCTCCGGGTGTCTTCGAGTTGAGCTTTGATTTACTCCGTACCTATCCAATCAATCAGGCATGGCCCCGGCTCCGGCTTTGGCAACTGCCCGGGAAGACCGGGCGCGACATCTGGCCGACAAGGTGATTCCCAGGCCCGCGGTGAGGAACGTGAGGCTGGCCGGTTCCGGGACTGCCGCGGCGCTGGCTTGCACGGGAAGCAACGCGTAATTGCCGGTGGAGGCACCATCGGTTGCGGCGAAGGTGACAAATACCTCGTTGACATCGCTATTAGTGAAGAGAGGCTGCGCGATCGATCCGCCTGGGAAACTGCTGGCCTGTGTCATCTGGACGACGAAGGAGACAGGATTGCACGACTGGTTGGCGCCAAGCGACCACGAAAGCGCGGTCAGATCGAGCTCATCTTTCAAGGTCGCCTGATTGATGACAATCACATCGCCCGGAGAAGGATCGTCATACGTGCCGTCCATGGACGTCCCCTGCAGGGTTAATCGGGCAAGACTGGAAGTATAATGGGCGGTAAGGGTTCCGCTGACATTCGACGTGTAATGCGGCGTCTGCAAGGCGTCGGTGAAGACCTCCACCTGCAATTGCCCGCCGTTAAGGCCCATCACGTCCCCACCGGTCTTCAATCCCAGCGTCCCGGAGACGACATAACAGAGGGTTGCCGCCAGAGCCTGAGAGGTAAACAGCAAAGCTACCCCAACCGCAGTGGCCACCCAAGAAAAACGCATGTCTGGGCCTCCCCTTCCTGATTGATTAGAAGACTAAATCAACTTTTGAATGTACCTGCCCTTCGTCTCAAATGCAAGCAAAATCGCTCTGAAAAAGGGAATGTTGCCGAGGCGTCTTGGGGATCGTGGCATGAGTTGTAAGTTCTTGCATGGCCATGATCTGCTGGAGACGAGTTAGGTTTATGTTTGAATAGCAGGGATTGTACGGCCAAGCGGGCACGATTATTCTGGCGGCATGTACGATGCCCGAATTGCGGAACAGGAAATTCTGACGCCGCCGCCAGCGGCGGCCCCGCGGATCAATGGTCCGAAGGTTTATGGGGCGCGGCCGGACAAGGCCTTTGTGTACCGCATCCCCACGCAGGGCGCGCGGCCGATGGTGTTTGAGGTGGAGGGTCTGCCCCCTTCGCTGACGTTGGATGCCGGCCGGGGGATTCTGGGGGGGCGATCGCCGCGGCAGCGGGGGGCGTACAGGATGACGTTGCACGCGCGGAACGGGCAGGGGCGGGCCTGGCGGGGGTTCGTGCTGGTGGTGGGGGACCAGCTTGCGCTCACACCGCCCACGGGGTGGAATCACTGGGGCGGGCACGCCTCGAACATCAGCGATGGCATCATCCGGAGCGCTGCGGACCTGTTCGTGCAGGGCGGGCTGGCCGATGTGGGCTACCAGTTCATCGGTCTCGACGATGGCTGGATGCGGATGGCTCCGGCGGAGTACGAGCGCATCC
Source organism: Planctomycetota bacterium (assembly GCA_021784455.1). Classification (GTDB taxonomy): domain Bacteria; phylum Planctomycetota; class Phycisphaerae; order Phycisphaerales; family Phycisphaeraceae; genus JAJXSS01. The sequence continues at coordinate 4,079 of JAJXSS010000200.1, read as the reverse complement.
AGCGTGAGAAGGATGAGGGCTACCTCCGCAAGCACCGGGGCCTCGACTTTGCCAGGACGGTCGGGGCCCCCCGCGACGCGGGGGGCAACATCCTGCCCAACGGGTTGTTTCCCGACATGAAGGGTCTGGCGGACTACATCCATGGGTTTGGTCTGCGGGCGGGGATCTACAGTTCGCCGGGGCCGATGACCTGTCAGAGCCTGGAGGGATCGGCGGGCCACGAAGAGCAGGACGCCCGGCAGTTCGCCGCGTGGGGCTACGATCTGCTCAAATACGACGAATGTTCGGCGGGCAAGTTGATCGCCCAGGCCCGGCGGGAGCGGCCTGATTTCGAGCTCGCCACGTTCTGGCGGCCGATGGTGGCCTCTATCGAACAGACCGACCGGGACTTGGTCTTCAACCTGTGCCAGTACGGGGCGGGCGATCCGTGGCGGTGGGCGCCGGGCATCGGGGTGCAGACCTGGCGCACCGGCGGGGACCTGAACCATCACCTGGAGCGGTACTTTGACCAGGCCTTGCGCATCGCCACGACGCTGCGTGCCTTCAACGGCCCGGGGCATTGGAATGATCCGGATTTTCTCTACGTGGGCCGACAGGTTCAGACGCGGGGCAATCATTTTGTCGCGGCGGCGGACTCCGGGCTCGACAGCAATCAGGAATACCAGTACGTCAGTTTGTGGGCGATGGTCTGCGCCCCGATGTTTTTCTCCACGGATGTCAACCACGTGAGTGATTTCACCCTGGGCCTGCTGAGCAACCCGGAGGTCATGGCGATCAACCAGGATGAACTGGGGCACACCGCGGAGGTTCTGGAGAACGAGTCGAAGCGGGTGGTGATGCTCAAGCGGCTGGCCGATGGATTTAAGGCGCTGGGGGTGTTCAACCGGGATGCCGAGGCGGAAGTGGTGGTCGAGATCGACGGGGCCGCGCTGACGGGCAAGCGGCGCTGGGCGGTGCGGGATGTGTGGCGGCAGCGCGACCTGGGCCTCTGCGAAAACGGTCTGGCCGTGCGTCTGAGCCCCAACGGGGTGGGGCTGTTCCGGCTGGGGTAGAGGAGGAGCGCCGGGCGGGTGCGTGCGGGATTCCCCGGGGGGGCTGCGTGCTTGGGGGAGGGCACAGGGGTGGCGTGGAAGCACAGGCGGCAGGGCCGGGCGGCGCCCGTGGTGGGACAGTGAATGGGGAGCGGCAAAGGTTCTTCTGGCCCCGGCGGGGCGCCGGCGGCGGGAGCGAATGAAAGCGGCTTCGGTGCTTCTGACCAGCACGTTGGAGCGGCCAAGGGTTGCCTATCTTCCGGCCGTCTCTTTCAAGGCCCTGCTTAGCGTGGCCAAGGGCATCGGAGGGTCATAACGGTCTATTGGTCAAGGGGGGGTGGCAGGTTGGGAGGTGGGGGACTGGGCGGTGGCGTTGGCGATTTTTTGGGCGGCGTGATGGGCGAGGTCGCGGGCCTCTTGGGCGGCGCGTTCCAGGGCCGGGCGGGCATCGCGGGCGGCATGCTGAGCGGCGGCTTTGAGTTCAGCGGCGGCGGCTTCGAGGTGCTCGACCGCGCGGTGGCCCGGGGAACTGGCGGGGGCGGCGGCGGGAGCGGTCTTGGGGCTGGCGGCGGGGCCCCGGCCGCAGGCGGCCAGACAGGCCACGGCGAGGAGTAACGCGAAGGTGCGTGTGGGCATGGATAATCTCCGGGGATTGTAGGGCGCGACGGGGACCGGGCGCGGAATTGAGCCGGTGCGGCGGGCCGAAAGAGCCGCAGGCCATCCCGGCATCCTGCGGCGTTATGCGGGGGGGCCCCCGGAGCGGGTTGGGTGGCGTATGATGGGGGCTTATTCATGGGCCAGGGCGCCTCGGGGCGTCACGGATGGAGACCGGTTGAGATGAAGGTGGAACCAATGGTTGAAGAACGGGAAGGGCTGGATGTTGAGGGCGAGTTTGTCCACCGGCACATCGGGCCTTCCCCGGCCGAGATTGAGCACATGCTGGGGGCGCTGGGGTACCGGTCGCTGGAGGAGTTGACGGTGGCGACGGTGCCGGGGGGCATCCGGCTGAAGAAGGAATTGGACCTGCCCCCGGCGGGGTCGGAGCATCAGGTGCTGGAGGAACTGCACCGGCTGGCGGACCGGAACCAGGTGCAGCGGTCGCTCATCGGGATGGGCTACGCGGCCTGTGTGACGCCGGCGGTGATCCAGCGGAACATTCTGGAGAACCCGGGCTGGTACACGCAGTACACCCCGTATCAGGCCGAGATCGCGCAGGGCCGACTGGAAGCCTTGATGAATTTTCAGACGCTGGTGGCCGACCTGACCGGGCTGCCGGTGGCCAATGCCTCGCTGCTGGATGAGGCCAGCGCGGCGGCCGAAGCGATGGCCATGTGCCGGGCGGCGACGGGGGGGGAGCGTCCGCGGTTCGTGGTGGTCGAGGGGGTGCATCCGCAGTCGCTGGCGGTGATGCGGACGCGGGCGGCGGCGGTGGGGATGGAGATTCAGGTGGCCGCGGCGGGGGAGGTGGAGGTGACGGGGGCGGCGGGGCTGATGCTGCAATGCCCGGCGACGGATGGCAGGGTGTGGGACTACCGGGAACTGGTGGACAAGGCCCACGCGGCCGGGGCGCTGGTGGTGGTGGGGACGGACCTGTTGGCCCTGACGCTGTTCCGGCCGCCGGGGGAATACGGGGCGGATATTGCGATTGGATCGGCGCAGCGGCTGGGGATGCCGATGGGTTTCGGGGGCCCGCACGCGGCGTTTCTGGCCGCGAAGCAGGCGTATATGCGGCGCATGCCGGGGCGGCTGGTGGGGCTGTCGAAGGATGTCCACGGCCGGCCGGCGTACCGGCTGGCGATTCAGACGCGGGAGCAGCACATCCGGCGGGAGAAGGCCACGAGCAACATCTGCACGGCCCAGGCGCTGCCGGCGATTGTGGCGGGGATGTACGTGGTGTATCACGGGCCCGAGGGGCTGAAGGCGATCGCTGCGCGGATCCAGGGGTTGACGGGGCAGTTGGCAGCGGGGCTGGCGGGGGTGGGGGTCAAGGTGGGGGGTGATGGCGCGTTCTTTGATACGCTGCGGGTGAGCGGGCCGGGGGTGGCGGGGGGGCTGGCGGCGGCGCGGGGGCGGGGGTTCAACCTGCGTGATTTTGGGGATGGTTCGGTGGGGATCAGCCTGGATGAGCGCAGTGATGCGGCCGAGGTGGCGACGCTGCTGGCGTGTTTCGGAGTTCCCCCGGGATCAGGGGGTGACAGTTCTTGCGAGCCATTGGCCGGCCAGAGGACGGATTCCGGGGGCTCGACCCCGGAGGGGACTCGATCCCGGCCACCGGCCGGCCTTCCCGCGGGTCTGGCGCGGCAGAGCGCGTATCTGACGCATCCGGTGTTTCACAGCTATCACTGCGAACACGAGATGCTGCGTTATCTCAAGCGGCTGGAATCCCGGGACCTGTCGCTGACGACGAGCATGATTCCGCTGGGCTCGTGCACGATGAAGCTGAATCCGGCGGCGGCCATGCTGCCCATCACCTGGCCGCAGTGGGCGGATGTGCATCCGTATGTTCCGGCCGAACAGGCGGCGGGGTATGCGGAGTTGTGCGGGCAACTGGGGCGCTGGCTGGGGGAGATTACGGGTCTGCCGGCGGTGTCGCTGCAGCCCAATGCGGGGTCGCAGGGGGAGTATTCGGGCCTTTTGGCGATCCGGGGGTATCACGCGGCGCGGGGGCAGGGGCGGCGCAAGGTGTGCCTGATCCCGGTATCGGCGCACGGGACCAACCCGGCCAGTGCGGTGGTGGCGGGGCTGGAGGTGGTGGCGGTGGCGTGTGATGAGCGGGGGAACATCGATGTGGCGGACCTGCAGGCCAAGGCCCAGGCGCACCAGGAGGACCTGGCGGGGCTGATGGTGACGTACCCGTCGACACACGGGGTGTTTGAGGAGGCGATCCGGGAGATGTGCATCATCGTGCACCGGTATGGCGGGCTGGTGTACATGGACGGGGCCAACATGAACGCCCAGGTGGGTCTGTGCCGGCCGGGGGAGATCGGGGCGGATGTGTGCCACCTGAACCTGCACAAGACGTTCTGCATTCCGCATGGTGGGGGCGGG
>JAJXSS010000199.1 GCA_021784455.1 Planctomycetota bacterium | reverse complement strand
GGCAAACCCGGCGCGCCCTCCTGGGCCGTTCGTTCCACGAACGGCCGGCCATGGGGTGAGATATAGAGTTGGGCGGCCATGAGTAGGGGAGCAGGCGGTGCAGTCCTTTCGCTTGCGATGGGGCATGATAGCGGGGGATAAAGCCCGCGGGGCCGATGCATGCCGGTTTCAATGGCACAGCCGCTTTGCCTGGGAGGCTGCTTGGGCCCCGCCTCACGCTCCGCAAATGCGCCGCCGGGCCGGATTGCTACCATGGAGTAAATGCCCGATTCTTCCCTCCATCCCGCCCGTAAACCCGTTATCGGGATCACGCTGGGCGACCCCGCCGGTATCGGCCCCGAAGTCATCGTCAAGGCCCTGGCCGACCCCGCCATCCGCGCCCTGGCCCGCTTCGTCATTTTCGGCATGAACGAGCTCTTAACCTACGCCGCCGATCTGGCCGAGATCGAATCCTACTGGTGGCGTTTGCAGCACGATTCCCCGCGCCTGGATTTCGAGCTCATGCAGGATGTGATCGTCCTGGATTACGACGAATTCGAAATCATGGGCCCCGCCATCCACAAGCCCTCGCGCCCCGGCGGCCAGGCCTCCCTGCAGTTTCTCGACGATGCCATCTCCGCCGCCCTGACCCCACCGGCTGACCCGCGCCACATCGATGCCCTGGTCACCGCCCCCATCTGCAAGGAGTCCTGGAAACTCGCCGGCTGTCACTTCCCCGGCCACACGGAGTTCCTCCAGCACCGCACCCGCTCCAAACGCGTGGCCATGATGTTCGTGGCCCCGCGCCTCAACGTGGTCCTGGCCACCATTCACGTGCCGCTTCTGGAGATCCGCAACCTCCTGACCATCGGCTGCGTGTATGACCCCATCGACCTGGGCCACCAGGCCTGCCTGGCCCTGGGCCTCAAAAAGCCCCGCATCGCGGTCTGCGGCCTGAACCCCCACGCCTCCGAAAACGGCCAGTTCGGTGATGAAGAGGCCCGCATCATCCGGCCGGCCATCGAGATGGCCCGCCAGCACGGCATCGACGCCCAGGGCCCGTTTCCGGGGGACACCATCTTCAACGATGCGGTCAAGGGCCGCTACGACCTGGTCGTGGCCATGTACCACGATCAAGGCCTGATCCCGGTAAAACTCCTGGCTTTCGACGATGCCGTCAACGTCACCCTGGGCTTGCCCATCATCCGCACCAGCCCCGACCACGGCACCGCCTTTGACATCGTCGGCCGCAACCAGGCCAACCCCGGCTCCCTCAAGGCCGCCATCCGCCTGGCCGCCCGCATGGTTCACCCGTAGGGCATGCTATTGCATGACTCTTCTCTTCGGTTCTGGGTGCAGACCGGCCAGCGCTTCGCACCTCCCCAGCCCGCACCATGATGATCAGGTGGCCAGGATGCTTTCGACCGAAACATCCTCATCCACGTCCGGCCAGTGAATGCCGATTCCGCCTCCAATGAGCCTGAAGTTGGCACGCTGGGCCGGCTTCGCTCTTAGCAGACGCGGAAACCATGCCAAAGGCACACTGATTTCCCGGCCGTCGGCCAGAATGACGCACAAGGCGGCATCCGTACAGCGAGCTTCGATCGCCAGCGGCTCGGGCTTAACGTCCAAAGTGCTCATGCCATCGCTCCTCGAACACCTCTCGGTGTTCTTGAATAATCGTATGCAATTCGCTGATCTCGCGGCTGCGCAATCCCTTGGCACGAACCAGGGCCACAGGGCGGAGCCAGAATTTTGCGTAACACTCTCCGCGCTCAACGTGGATGTGCGGGGGTTCCGTGCCTTCCCGGCTGAAAAAAGAAGCGGTATGCGCCGATCCGCAAGACCGTGGGCATGGGACCATCCTACCAGAACCCTCCGGATGCATCCTTCCGCCGGGCATGCAATAGCATGCCCTACGGCAGCACCGCCCGCGGATTGGCGAAGATCGTCATTGGGCCCAGGTTCTCCGCCCGCACGTTGGCGTTGTCGTTTTCCTTGCTGGATGAACGCGGGAAGTCCTCGGACGCCACCGCCTGGGCGTGCCCGTCGGCAAAGACCGTGTTGGCCACGCCCGGCCCGCCCGTGCCCGGATGGCGGTAGCCCACGCGCCGATTGGGCGTCAGTGTGACACCATCCGGCTTGTAGTAGCGGCCGGCGCCCTGGCGGCCCATGTAGGCTCCATCCGCCGCCACGATCAGGGCGCTGGGGCTGGCGATCCCCGACTGCTTCAACAGACCCAGGTTCGGTCCGTCACTGGTCGCGCAGCCCACGCTCTGCGTGTAGTACAGCGAACTGGCCAGCTTGCCCGGGCTGCCGATGGGGTTGTAGGAATTCAGCCAGTAACCGGTGCGCAGGATGGTGTTGAAACCGCGTGAGGGAATCGTCGTGCCCTTTTTGGGCATGCTGTCGCCGCCGGTGCTGGTCATGACGACCGGCCAATCCTGGTAACCGTTGGGCCGCGTGGGGTCGGTTTCGCTGCCGCTCTGGCCGCCCAGCATCACCTCCACCGAGGTCAGCGTGTCCGGGCACAGGAAGGCATTGGCCAGGAACGACTGCGTGCCGGACATGAAGCCATCGCGGTCCAGGATGCAGCACCAGCCGTCCAGCGGATTGTCGGGAGCTCCCTGCCAGGTTCCGGGAGTCATGTTGTAGGAGGGCACCACGTGATCGGCGTTGGTGACCGTGTAGTTCACCAGGGCCTGGCCCACCGAGCGCAGGTTGGACAGGCATACCGACGCCCGCCCCGCCTCCCGGGCCCGGCTCAGGGCCGGCAACAGGATGCCGACCAGCAGGGCCAGGATCGAAATGACCACCAGCAGTTCAACCAGTGAAAATGCCTTCTTGGGCGCAGCCATGAACAGATCTCCGCCAAGGTGGGTGATACGAGTCCCCGGAAGGGCGAGGCTCCCTCCGAGCCGTGTTTCCGGCTTCCTCAATGCGCCTGAGCATCTTGGATGAAGTCCAGGAGGATCTGCCCCGTCGGATCGCCCGGCTTGCCCAGTTCGTAGTCAGCCGTGAAATGCGTCTTGTCCGCCCCCGGAAGCAGCACGAACCGGGCCCGGGCACCGGCCGCAGCCAGGCGCTGAGCCATGTCGCGGCTGGCTGCGATGGAAGCCGCGTGGTCCTTGGCGGCACTGACCATCAGGAAGGGGGGCATGGGCCGAGCCTCCCCGATGTGGTCGATCGGCGAAGCGTCTTTCCACGCCGCCGGCGCATCGCCGAAGTTCGTGTGGATGTACCGGGCGTACATGCCGCCCTGAGCCACCTTGGCGGGCAGGTCAAAGGCCCCGCCGCTCCAGCTCACCACCGCCATCAGGTCGGCGGGTTTGAGGCCCACCGTCGCCAGCGGCCTGGGATCCAGCCCCACCAGCATCACCAGGTGGCATCCGGCCGAGTGGCCCATGAGCACGATTTTGGCGGGATCGCCCCCGTATTCCCCGATGTGCTGCTGCACCCACCGGATGGCTAGGGCGATGTCATTCACCTGGGCCGGATGCTGGGCCGTGCCCGACAGGCGGTAGTTGGTGCTGATCAGGATGATGCCGTGTTCGTTGAAAAAGCGTGGCTTAAAGCTCACTTCGGATTTGTCGCCCTTGGTCCACTCCCCGCCATGGATGTAGATCACCACGGGGGCATTCTGCGTTCCGCGCGGGGCGTACAGATCGAGCATCTGCTGGGGCCCGGCGCCGGCGGTGTAAGGCACATCCAACTGGACCACGCTGTGGGCCGCCAGCACCGCGGTCTGGTCGGGCCGGTCTGGACGCGGCCTGGCCGCCGCGGCGGACTTCAATGCCGGATCGGCTTGGCATCCGGACAAGACCAGACCCAGTCCACTGAGAATCACCGCAATCGCGTAGGGCGCACGACCCATGGGGATAATCTCCGTGCCGCACTTTGGCTGGTCCTCTGCGGCCAGGTACGGAACCATCCTAAAGAGGTCCGAAACTCCGCTGCATACTTTGCAGCCCGCGCATCAGACGATACCGGCCGGCGGGCCGCGCCGAAGTGTATCTGGGGAAGATGTTCGGCCGGGGCCGAACCTACAGCGGTGGTTCGATCAGTTCGCGGGTTCTAGTTGACCGTCTCATCCAGGGCCAGGAGGGCGTAGGCGGTGACCAGGTTGGGATCGCCTTCCATCCAGCGGTCGGCGTTGTTGACCCACGAGCCATCGGGGCGCTGCAGGGAAGCGAGCTTGTCGATGAGTTCCACCCGCCAGTCGTGCTTGACACCGTCAGCGGTGGTGATGGTGGGCTCGCCCCAGGCGTGCAGGGCCCGGGCGAAGGTCAGGTAGTAGTAGTACAGCCCCTGATCCTTGGGGCCCAATCCGGGGTTGCGGTCCAGCGTGTAGTGGTGCTCGATCCAGCCCAGGGCGGCCTGCACGCGCGGGTCGTTGCGGTTCAGTTTGGCGTACAGGTAGCTCTTGAAACCCGCGTAGGTCATCGAGCCGTAGGTGGCCAGGCGGGTGGTGCCATCTTCCATGGTCACCGTGCCGGCCGGCGAGGTGGGCACGCCGATCTTGTCCTTGCCTGCGCTGGTGGAGTAGATGAAACCGCCATCGGGCACGATTTTGTCGCCCAGCATCTTGTTGGCCGGGGTGCCCTGGCAGCGCGTGATGAACACCAGGGCCCGCTGGAAGGCCGGATCATTGCAGTCCAGGCCCGAATCGTGCAGGCCCTGAATCATCATCTGGGTGTTGGACAGGTCGGGCCGGCCCGAGCGTCCGTAACCGGCACCGCCGTAGAAGGGATGGTTCTTGTCGACTTTGTGTCCGGCCGGGTCCACCTGGTCCGACCACTGCAGGTGGCGCAGATAGTCCTGGGCGTGCTGGATGATCGGGCCGATGCCGGGCTCGCTGCTGATGCGGGCCAGGGCCGAGAGGCAGATGGAGGTGTTGTAGTTTTCCAGCCCCGGCGTGTCATCGGAATAGATGCCGCCGTTGGGATGGACCTTGCTCTGGATGTAGGCCAGGGCCTTGGCCAGTTCCGGCGATTTCAAATCCACACCCGGCTGATCCAGCAGCACGGTGGCGACCATGGCGGTCACGGCCGGTCCGGGCCGGGGCGTCCAGGCCCCGCTGGGCTCCTGGGTGGTCTTGAGGTAGGCCAGACCTTTGGCGATGGTGGCCTTGGCCTTGTCGTAGTGGGCTTTGTCCAGAGCCAGGGCCGGGCCGGCCGCTGCCCCCACCAGCAGAACGACCACCGCCGTACCGAGCCAGTTTATCCGCATGTCCGAGTCTCCTGAGGGCTGCATCCGGGCGCACCATAGCCGCACCGGCAATTTTACGAAAACCCGGCAACAATTAGCGGGCGGGTGCAAACATTGCACGGCCGCGGCCGCCCCGGCTTGCGGCCGACACAGGGGCCGGAGGCGTTGTGATTCTGGCTGCCCTCTGCCCCCCACCCTTTACCCCGGTTAATGGGCGGGCTGATGATGCTGATCATCGGCCGGGTGGGTGAGATCCGGGGGCATTTCCTGCAGTGGTTCGCCTGGCCCGCGGGTCAGACGGCGGCGGCTGGGCCGGGTGGCGTGCAGGGCCAACCCCACGAGTACGACAACCGCGCCCACGGCCACTCCCACCCAGGGTGAGTTGGAAGCGGGGCTCGCAAATCCGCGGGCAAAGGCTTCGATCAGAGCGAACAGAAAGGCCGCGGCCCCGAGGATCACCAGAAACCAGCCGATTTCCTCGCGCCAGGACTCATGGATGCGCATGGCAGGGCTCCCATCATGTGGCCACCCTCACCCCGCCGCCCACGGCGGAGGCGCGGTTGCCGTGTTGTCATGCCTGAAGGCATGAATCATGACAGGGGCCCGAAGCCCGCGTTCTATTGTATTCCGCTGGCGGGGCAGAATGAAGAGGCAAGTGATCGGGCAGCGCAGCCGGGCCGGGCGCTGAAGTACAGGCCCAGAACCAACAGGGCCAACCCCACGGCCAGGGGAGTGGCCGGTTCGGGGACGGAACTGGTGGGCGGGGGCGGTGGGGGCTGCTGAGGGCCCTGGGGAGGTCCGCCGGGGTAGTTAGGCTCGCTGCAACTGGTGCCGTACTGGAACACGACATCGGAGAGGGCGGTGGTCAGATCGGTGCCGACGGGCAGGCCGGTGAAGGTGAACTGGACCGAGTGGTCAATCAGCGGGCGGCCTTGCAGGCCGCCGTTGCCGGTTACGTTCGAATCACCGGCGGAGACGACGCCGTAGTCGACGCCGCCGGGCGATGGCGCGCTGCCGGACTCGATCAGATTGTGGGGGCCAAAGATGTTGAAGCCCGCAGCGCCTAGCCCGTAGGTGCCGCCGCCGGGGGCTCCGGAGATGCCGGATCGGTAAGCCCACTGGTTGCCCACATCGGTGGTGCCCAAAGTGGTGGCCGTCTTGCCATTGGTGGTGAAGACATACGAACCGCTGGGCACGGTGGCCGCGACGGCCGTCAGGTTGGGGTTGCCGGCGATGCTGAAGAAGAGCCCCGTCAGCACGTCGCTGGGCACCAGCGTATCGGCTTTGGAAACGTTGGTGAGCGTGACGGTCAGCAGCGAACCCGAGGCCGTAAACGAGGCGCTGGCGGCGGCGTTGCCACTGCTGAAGGAAAAGATCTCCGCGTGGCCCCGGCGAGGCTTAGCCCCCAACCCCACCGCAAACATGGCACACATCACCGCCAAGGTGTTTGGCTTAACCGTCCTTACAAAGTTGTCAGAGCGCACAGGCTCTCCCTTCCACCCGCCGGCTGAGAATTTTCGGAACGGCTGCCTTGAAAGGCCCCAAAAATTCCGTAATTAGTTTTCATAGTAAGAGGCGGCTGCGCCGGATGCAATAAAAAAGCGGAAGATTATTTTAGTGGTCAAAGTGTTGGCGTTTTCCAGCACGGGCACCGCCAGCGTGCGGGCCTGAGCGGTGCCCGGCGGCGCCTCCGATGAAGAGGATATCGGTTGATAAATGCCTTGAATTAAGGGTCAACGCAGCACGGGGCGCCGGGGCCTGAGGCGTGGCGGCTACAATCGATCCACCCCAGCGCCGGCGGGCAAGCGTGCCCCGCCGGCCCGGTGGTGACGCAAAAAAATAACAAAGGGGGCGCAGGTGTTTTGCGAAGATGGGTAAGCTGAAGGCCGGGTCGGCCGATGGTGAGGAGAATGGGGGAGCGGCCCGTGGCGAGTTCCACCGGCTGGCGGTGGGAATTGAAGAGGCGTGCATCAGCACGCCCTAACAGGAGGGAAGGGATCATGAGGCATTTTGATCTGGCGGTGATTGGCACGGGTCCGGCGGGGCAGAAGGGGGCGATCCAGGCGGCCAAGCTGGGCAAGAAGGTGGCCATCATCGAGCGCAACCAGGTGGTGGGCGGGGTGGCGGTGAACACGGGGACGATTCCCTCCAAGGCCCTGCGCGAGGCGGCGCTGCACCTGACGGGGGCCAACGTGCGCGGGCTGTTCGGGGAGAGCTACCGGGTCAAGCGCAACGTGACCATCCAGGACCTGGTGGCGGTGAGCCAGCAGGTGATCCGGCACGAGTGGAGCGTGATCCAGGATGCGCTGGCCCGCAACAACGTGGAGTTGATCTGGGGCGAAGCCCATTTTGAGGGTCCCAACCTGCTGCAGGTGGCGCGGGCCAACGATCAGGAGATGATCACGGCGGACAAGTTCTTGATCGGCATCGGCACCCGGCCGGCCCGGCCCGAGGGTGTGCCCTTCGACAACCGGGCGGTGATCACCTCGGATGAGCTGCTGAAGCTGGACGAGCTGCCCAAGAGCATGATCGTGGTGGGCGGGGGCGTGATCGGCACGGAATACGCGTG
>JAJXSS010000198.1 GCA_021784455.1 Planctomycetota bacterium | reverse complement strand
TCCCGGCTTCCGCCCCGCCAGGAACCCAAGGCCTCCAGCAACCCCCGGAGAACAGAAAATGCAGAAAGACTAGACATCGTGCGCCACTGCTCTTGACTAGCAGCCCCTACAGAGATGAAACCTGTGGGACCATAACGGCGTTCCGGGCTTGCGATGCTCGATGGGGGGCATGACATGGAACTGGACTCCTGCGCTGACGTTTCAAGGGTCTGACGATCCCCGGAGGCTGCCCCGCGGCTTTCCCTGGCCTGCAGCCGGAGACTCCTCCGGGGGCTGATCCGGCGGGGGCAGCAGCATCCTGCCACCGGGGCAGGGGCGACGGATCCTGAGCAAGGTTGCCGGCCGGTGCCGGGCCACAGGTTGTCATTTTTGAACGAGGTCGAACTTACGGCCGGGAGGCGGGCGGTGCCGGCGGGGGCGGGCCGAAATCAGGCCCGCCGTGTCCCGGCGGGGGCGGCCTGTGGCCAGGCCCGCGGCCACGTCCCCACTCCGCCCGGTTTTTCAACATCTCATCGTACTTGGCTCGCTGGGTGGGGGTCAGCATCTCCCGGGTCTTCTGCACGGCACTTTCAAAGGCGGCCCTCCGCTCCTTCGCCAGGGCCTCAATTTTGGTCTGGTATTCCTTCAGGATGCGGTCGTAATCCGCCTGCTGGGAGGGTGTCAGGAGATCGCGTACGGCCTGCTCGCGCTGCTGCTCCAGTTGGCGGCGGGCTTCCAGGCCGCCGCCGAACGGACCGTGCCGGGCCACCTCCGCCCAGATCGCCTCGATCTTCTGCCGCTGGGCCGGGGATAACCCCAGTTCCTTGGCCAGGTACGACCCGCGTACGGGGCGTTGCCAGGGGTGATGGGCGCTAAGCCCCACGCCGATCCCCACGCCGGCCCCAAACACCAGCAGCAGGCACACGATCAGAATGACCACGGTATGCTTCATTGGGCTTCGTTCCGGGCCAGATCCTGGGCCATCCAGCGGGCCAACTGGGCATCGGTACCGGTATAGCGGACGGCATCGGCATCCCCGTTGAGGGCCAGCATTTCCCACCCGGCCGGGGCCGAGGCGATGCCCGAACGCCCCGTACTCGTTTCACCGATCCATAGCAGCACCCCCAACAGCAAGAGCGCCGCCAGCGCGGTAACCGCCCAGGCCGTGCGCAGCAGAGCCCGCGGCTGGCGCCAGGGCCAGGGCTCGGCCAGGTGGGCCAGGGCCGCCGCCATGCCCGGCACGGGCGCTTGCTGCAGCCACCGGGACTGCGCCTCAAGGGCCGCCAGTTCCTTGCGGCAGGCGGGGCAGGCGGCCAAGTGCCGGGCCAGGGCCTGGCGGGCCTGATGCGACAGTTCCCCGTCGTGGTAGGCCGCAATCTGGATGGAATCAGGACACGGGTTCATGATCTTTCTCGGTTGATGGCCCCGAAGGTACAGACTTGGCGTGCGTCTGTCTCTGGAGCCACTGCCGCAGGGCCTGCCGGCCGCGATGCAACCGCGACTCGACCGTGCCGGGGGGCAGATGGAGGGCCTGGGCAATCTCCCCGTAACTCAGGCCATCGATCTCCCGCAGGACCAGCACATCCCGGTACTCTACGGGGATGGCGGCCAGGGCCGCCGCCAGATCCATTTTGGCATCCGCCTGAGCGCCGGCGGGGACGGCGGGCTCCGGGCCTGCTTCGTCCCCGGCCGGCGTCAGGAACGTACTCCACATCCGAAACCGTCGGCGCCAGCCCTGACGCCGGCGGTAACGGGCCACCTGGCGGATCAGGATGCGGGTCATCCAGGTCCGCACCGAGGCGTGTCCCCGGAAGCCGCCCATCCCCACGAACACGCCGGTGAGCGTCTCCTGCAGCAGGTCCTGGGCCTCGTGGACATCGCCCACCATGCTGACCGCGATGCGGTACAGACGCGGGCCGTGGCGATCCACCAACTGGGCGAAGGCCTGATCATCGCCCTGGCGGGCGCTGGCCAGCAGGTCGGAATCGGACGGGTCCAAGTGACGCTCACCTGTAGCCGGGGGTATCGGGGATCGCCGGGGGTATCCGAGGTTATGACGGACCTGCCCGGCGGCCGGGCCCGGCCAGCGCCCAGTATCAGTTGTTGTTGCCGCCACCGCCACCCCCACCACCGTTGGCGCCGCGGCCGCCGCCGCGCCGCCCGCCACCGCCGGGGCGATTGGCAGGCCCCATACGGCCGTCCATCATCGGGCCGCCCATCATCTCACGCATCTCCTGCGCGGCTTCCTGGACTTTCTTGTCCACCGCCTGCTTTTGATCCTCGGTCAGAACACCGTTGAGGCTGTCAAGGGCGGTCTGGGCGGGCTTGTTCATGGCTTCGCGCATGTCGCGGAGTTTCGGCCACAGAGCCCGCATCTTTTCGCGATCGCCCCGGGCCTCGCGCATCTGGCCCATAAGATCCTTGTTGTCCTCGCGGACCTTCTGGACGGCACTCTGAAACTCCTGGCGGATGTCCTTGATCTTGGCCTTCTGGTCGGCCGTCAGGTCCACATCCCCCGACAGGTACAAGTCGGCCAGGGCCGCCACGTGTTCGCGGAACGTCATGGCCGGGGGCATTTGGCGCCCGCCGGGGCCGCCTCGGCCCGGTGGGCCACCTGCCGGCTGGGCCAAGCACGTTCCGGCCATCAGCGCTACACCACAGAACGCCGCCATCACAAGCTTTCGATAGTTCACCATGATGCGACCCTTTCCACGTAAGAGGAACGGCTCTTGACTGGGCCCACACGGCCTGTCCTCCTGTATGGTTGCCTGCCAAGGAGGATTTATTCCCGAACGGTGGAAAGATCCACCGGCCCTGGATGCCGGTCAAAATGTGTCGTAAGTTGTTAAAACACAGAATCATACGGTTCGAACGATAACCCTCCACGGACGGGTGGGTGATGTGCTCCAACGGTTCTGGGGCATCTGGCCGACAGGGAGATCCCCCCCGCCGAAGGAGGCCATGATGCCTTGCCCATGGCGCTCGGTCCAGTTTCCGGGCCCGCTGCCCCACGCTATCAACGGTCTTCCGCAGCCCGATCGTCAGGCGCCCGGCCAAGAGCAACGGATAGGAGGGCCTCGTGGCATCCGAGGTGGCCATGAGGCGCGATAAGCCAATGCCAAACCTGCCGCCGGCCCCTATCGGCCGGGTTCATCCGGGGAGGGGCACCAGGCGGTCACATTCGACGGGCAGCCCGGTGCGCATGGATTCATTGGCGCTGATGCCCACGAGCAGGGAAGCGGCGCCATCGATGTGGGAGGCCGCCCGGTTGAGGGGATCGGCCGGCGGCTGGGGCAGAAACAACTGCTGAAGGATCACGCTGTCGCCCCCTCCGTGGGCGCCCTGAGTTTGGGGAATCTCCACATCGTAGGGCGTGCCGAACATGGGGAACACGCGCAGCGACTGCTGCTGGCCCTGGGCCTGGGCCGCGGCCAGTTCCTTATCGCTCTGCCCGGCGATGATGTGCGATCCGTGCTTGTCGTAGAGCTCGACCCGCCCCCGGTCGCCGGTGATCGCCACCCGGTAGCCCTCCCAGGGGCAGTAGGCGATCAGCGAGTAATTCATCACCACGTTGTTGCGGTAGCGGACCATCACGGCCATGGTGTCTTCGATGGTCACATGGTCGCCAAAGACGTTGCGGTCGCGGATGTAGCCGCTGTCCTTTTCGGCATCGTAGTACAGTTCCTTGAGCGAAGCCCCGGCAAACTCTTGGCTGGAGCCGTCAATCGGGAAGTAAAAGGGGTCCTGGCGGGCCTCGGCGTGGCCGGTGTAGCGGTCGTAGGGGTAATGCTCGCCCCGGGCGGCGGCCGCCCGGGCTCCGTAGAACTTCAGGTCGCCCATGGCAAACACGGTGCGCGGGTAAGAGCCGATCCACCAGTTGACCAGGTCGAAATGGTGCGTAGCCTTGTGCACCAGCAACCCGCCGGATTTGTCCTTCTGGGCATGCCAGCGGCGGAAGTAGTCGGCGCCATGGCGGGTGTCGAGGACCCAGGAGAAATCCACCGCCAGAGGCCGGCCGACGACCCCCTGGGCAAGCACTTCCCGCATCCGGCTGACCACGGGGGCGTAGCGGTAGTTGAAGGTCACGCGCAGGCGGCGGCCGGTGCGGCGGATGGCATCGAAGATGGCGTTGGCTTTCTCGGCATCGATGGTCATGGGCTTCTCACTGATCACATCGCAGCCCAGTTCCATGGCCCGGATGATGTAGTAGTGATGAGTGCAGTCCATGGAGGTGACAATGACCACCTCCGGCTTCTGCTGGCGCACCAGGAGATCGAAATCGGCGGCCGCATAGGTCGGCGGCGGTGCGGCGTGATGGCGCGAGGCGGCCAGACGGCTGTACCAGTCCATGCGCGTAGCGCTCAGGTCGCACAGACCGACCAAGTCCGCGTAGTCGCGGTAGTCCCCCAGGATGGCGTCAAAATACATGACCGAACGTCCCCCCGTACCCACGATGGCATATCTGCGACGACCACTCATCTCTGACTCCTGTTCATTCGAAGCGATGGCGCCGGCGGGTCCGCCCTGCCTATATCGGCCGGGCGAGCCGCAGCTACTTCAGCACCAGAACGCCCAGCCCGGTCGTTACCGAATAATTGTCATCGGCGCCGGACCAGATCACGCGCCGCAGTTGGGTGCAGTCCCGGCTCATATCCCGCACCGACAGGCTGAAGCCCAGGTAACTGCCCTCCGCCGGCTTGAGGGTGGGCGGGAAATTCGTCCAGGGGACGAAAATGACCATGTGGTAGCCCCGGGCATCACGGACCGAGCGGGCGTGGATGGAGCCGGGCTTGACAAAGGTGTTGCCGAACTGGGGCGAGGGCGGCTGGAAGCCGCGCCAGGCCACGTGCACGACATCTTTCACACTGCCCTCCCCGCTGACGGGACAAATCACCTGGCAGGCCGAGGGGCCATACTGGGGCTGGCGGAACTGGCTGTTGATGTCGGGGTTGAAGTACAGTTCCACGCTGTCCGACTGCCAGTCGGCCTTGCCCGAGGAGGGCTGGAAATTGCAGGGTGTCCGATCGTCGGCCTGGACGGCCACATAAAGGCCCTGAGCGTCCCAGACGATGGCCGCCTTGGCCCAGTCGGATAAACGGTGGAAGGACGAAGGGTTCCATCCGGCCAGGCCGGCCTCGAGGGTGGGGGCCGTGGCTACCTTGTCCGCCGGCCAGACTTTGAGATCGAAGGTTTGGGACACAACATCGGCGCCACTGTCCGCGCCCAGCCGCAGCGGTTTGTCGGCGCCCTGGTTCAGGCCGGCCAGGATGGGGAATTTGACTGGCACGGTGTGGTCCAGGGGGATGGCCGGGTAGGTGGCCATGGAGGCGCCGAAACGCCAACCTTCAGGGGATTCCAGGATCTGAATAAGGCCCGGCTTGGGGTGCGGCACATTGCCCTTGACGGTGGCGACCAGTTCCGGCCGACCGTCTGTGGCGCGACCGATGGCGGCCCGTTCGATCACCACCTGGTTGAGGCCCGGGATCGTGATCCGGGCCAGCTTTCGCGCCAGTTGGTCGGCACTGAGGTGGGCCGCCCGCAGGTAGATGGCGCTATTGGTCAGATTCAATGTCAGCGTGCGTCCCTGGCGCGCCGGATGCAGGACCTGCCCCGCCAGGCCCAGCACGCTGACCTCATCGGCTGTGACCGGCACGACCACCTGCCGGGAGTCTCCCCCCGCCCACAGCAGAGCCACACTGTGGTCCTTGGCGCCGAAGACGTAGCACACGACATTGCCGCCGACGGGAACCACCTGATGCGTGGTCGATGTGCCCACAAAATCGATGAACGTGTTGTAGGCGATCAGGGGCATGCTGGGCGCCCCGTCATACTCCAAGAGGTCGTAGCTGTGGGCGAAGATCCCCGATTGGGAGACGCTGAGATTGAACCAGCTCTGCCGCGCCGCCCCGTACACGCGATCGTTGGCAATATGTTCCACGAGCCCCTGGGGGGTCATGGAGGGCCGATTGTCGTCAGTCATCGCGGGCATCAGATGGGTGTAAACCGCGCCATTGGAGCCGCCGGCCTCGGAGTCGATGATGGGGTAATCCTTGCCTGTCAGCGTGCGGGCGATGCGGCGCACCTCGGCCACATAATCGGCCCTGGGCACATGATAGCCGTGGATGGCGATGCCATCCATGTACTGTCCCAGCCCCAGCTTTATGCAGGTCTTGACCCAGCCGAACAGATCGCCGTTGACATCCTGCGTTCCGCACAGGCCGTAGATCTGGTTGCGCGGATCCACGGCCTTGAGATTGTTGTAGACCTGCTCCTGAATAGGCACATACAGAGGCGCCGACATCTTCACGTTGGGCTCGTTGTAGGGTTCGTACATGAAGATGCGGCCCTTGTAGTGCTCGGCCATGGCCCGGGCAAAGGCCCCGAACTTGGCGGCGTCCACCAGTTTTTCGCCCTGGAAGTGATTCCACGTGCCGCCCTCGACGGGAATGTTCGACCAGGCCCACTTGGGCTGCTGAGTCGGGCCACCGTGGGTGGCCAGGTTCACATACACATCCAGGCCATTCTTCTGGGCCAGATCCAGCAGGGCATCACTGTCGCGCCAGCGGAACTGGTCGGGCCCGTCCGGTTGGATCACCTGGAAACAGAAGGCCCAGTAGGCGTGCCACCAGCCCCAGCCCAGATCATGGGCGGTTGCGAAGACTTCGGCCGGGGGATAGTCAAAACTCATCAGCGAGTCCTGCTTAGTCAGGGGAAACCCCCAGGATGGGGAAATGGTGGCGCTGAAAATGGATTCGATGCTGCCGCCGAAGAAGGCGGCCTGGTCGTGCGGGCGGCCGGCCATGGACTTGATGACCCCATAGGCCACCTGCTGGAAGCCCCGGCCATCGGCCATGCGGGCCGTCAGACGGTAGAGCCCGCGCGGCTCGGGCTTCAGCGGAATGGTCACGGAACCGTGATCGGCATCCACCCCCGGCGTCAGGGGCAGATGTAGAAGCGGTTCCTTGTGCTGGGTAAATAATTCCTCCACCTGCACGGTCACGGGCTGGGCGGTGATGTCCTTGCCGGCCGCATGCAGGACGATCTGGGGCACTTCATCGGCGTGATAGAGCTTGATGTGCCGGTCGGTGGTGAAGGCCAGGTCTACGGGGGCCGGGTTGTTGTAGGGAGTGAGGCCGCCGTGTTCGAGCTGGACCCCGTCCAGCCAGATGGTTTTCCAAGGGGTAGTGGAAGGCACCACGATCTGCACGTAGAACGTATCGCGGAGGCCGGCGTTGCCCGGGAAGTACCACTGGGGGGGAGTCACCATCACATGGAAGCGTTGCCAGTCTTTGGTCAGTGTGGCACTGCCCTGACAGATGGCCATAAAGCCGTTGTTGACCGTGAAGCTCAGGGCGCAGCCCGGGGTATCGGTTTTGGCATACAGAGAGAGGGTGATCGGGCCGCTGGGGTGGGAAATACGAATCCCCTGGGAGGAAACGCGGAAGACATCGGCCCCCGAGCCATTGACCAGTTTGAGCGAGCAGCGCCCGTGGGCGGCCGTGGTGGTATCAATACTGGGGGCCACATAGGTCTTCCAGTTCGACAGCAGGATCATGGGCGTGACGCCGAAGCCGTTCAACCCGGCCTCGAAATCACTGCCTTCCGGCAGCAGATTGGGCCCATCAGCCTGTGCCGGCACGGCGGGCAGGATACCGAAGAGGCACAAGAGCAGGCCCGCTACTATCTGGGCGGGGAAGCTGGAGAAGGGGGGGGCGAAACGGGTGGTTGGTAACATCATAGGGATCCTGACCGGCGAGCTATCGGGCCGGCGCGTTGGGAGATCAACATCC
>JAJXSS010000197.1 GCA_021784455.1 Planctomycetota bacterium | reverse complement strand
GACGTGGCGGTCGAAGCGGGACTGACGATCGAGGCGGGCGACCTGCTGGTGGTGCTGGAGGGGTAATGGCCGGCGTTTATCAGCTCAAGCGGCTGCGGCCGATGGTGCGGCCGTTCCAACTGCACTGGTTTTCCCGCCTGCGCAGCAGCAACGACCAGGCGGCGGCGCTGCGCCGGCGGGGGCGGATGCAGGCCCCAGCGCTGGTGCTGGCGGGCCGGCAGACGGCCGGCCGGGGACGCGGCGGCAACACCTGGTGGTCCGGGCCGGGAAGCATCACCGTGACCTTCGTGCTGCCGATCGACGAGGACCTCCAGCCGTTTCAGGTGCCGCTGGTGGCGGGGTTGGCCGTGCGTCAGGCCCTGGCCGAGGCTTGCGGCACGGACGCACTGCGGCTCAAGTGGCCCAACGATGTGGTCTGGGAAGGGCGCAAACTGGCGGGGCTGCTGTGCGAGCGGGTCATCCAGGCGGACCTGGTGGGCATCGGCGTGAATGTGAACGTGGACCCGGCCGATGCCCCGCGGGCACTGCGGCCGCGGATCGGATCGCTGCTTCAGATCACGGGCCGGCGCCTGGATCCAGGCCAGGTGCTGGCGACGATCGCCCAGCACCTGGCGCGGGCAATGGCGCGACGCCGGCAGCATCCGTGGGCGGCCCTGCAGCGGGAATACGACCGCTACCACATGCTGGTCGGACAGGAAGTCACGGTGGTAGGCGAACAGAGAGTGGTGGCGGGCCGGTGTGAGGGCGTGGACCCATCCGGACGGCTGTTGGTACGGACGGGCGAACAGCAGTTGGCACACGTGATGACGGGACACGTGGAATTACACCGTCCGGCAACTTGAAGTCCGAAAAGGCCTGGCCATCCAGCCGGATGGGACAGGCGGCCAGAACCCGGCGCCGCATGCGCCCCCATCGCCTCGCGCCTTCCGATCAGCTCTCAGGCAGCCCCTGAGGATCACGCCCAGGTTACCGCTGCCTGCGCGAGCACACGGCTGCGTGCCAGACATGCCAATGGGCGGTACAGGGCTGGAAGAACCTGCAAACGGGGGCAAGACGTGGCAGGACATCACGGGAGATCGGCCCTATTGCAAGCCCTTGATCCTGCGTTTCAACCCCGCGACCCGCGAATTGTGGGCCGGCGGGGTCGGGCTGTTCAAGCTCAAGCAGTGACCGCGGCTGGCGAGATGCGCCCGCATCAACAGGCATGCCGGTGGCCTTCCGGTGCCACGGCGCGCCCGCTCAAGGGATCATGGAGCCCTGCACATGAACGCCTTAAGCTTGGGCTCTCTACGGATATTGATCCGTTCTCGCGCGCGGTCCAGGCGGGTGGCAGATGGATTGTAGACGTGCCGGGTCCGGGTGGTTCCGGCCCACGATCATCTCTGGCACCCGATCGCCATCGCCCCGGTACAACCGGTTGCTCACATGGTGCTGAAGCAGGTGCCGAAACTTAGGGTACCTCATCTGCGCACGGCCGAAGCCACTGGCCAGACCGTTAAGCTTCCGGAGTCAAGATCTCCCTTTCCGGCCTGTTGAACCGTGTGGTAGACTATTTCCCGCTTGCCTGTGGTAGTTACCGGCAGGCCGCCAAAGGCGACACACAGGTCGTTCAAGTTTTTCCAGGGGGGGCGTCGTATGGGTGATGTTTTTACCGCATCTGTCAAAAAGGGAGTGAACCATGTTGTGTGATCTTTGTTGCCGCCCTTCAGCCAATCCGCGTTTGCAGGGGATAAGCTTAGCCGGGCAAAGTCTGGGGCTAATCCCGATTGCCCTGTGCGCACTGGGATCGCTGGCCTCGGAGGCACAGGCCGAGGCCCAGTACAGCGCCAGCAGCTACTACCGATATCAGGAGTCGGATTACCAATCGCATTCCTGGTCTGACTCCGATCCGAAACACGTGAGTTTCGGCACCGGTGCAACAGGGCCGTCCAGTTTCACGCTGCGCGACGGGGACGGGTACGCCGCCTCCTGGGGCCATGCCGATGCGGCCGCGCTCGACCTGGGCTCCTCCTCATGGGCTGTCTCCACGCCCAACAACTATCTGGCCCAGGCACAACTGGACGCCACGGCCTTGAATCACCTGACCATCACGCCCGGGACCTCGGGCCTGCCGAACGGACAACCCGTCAACCTGCAGTTGCAGGTCCACCTCGACGGAACACTCAGCGTCTCGGGCACACCCCACCCCGGGGTAAGCGACGGCTCCACCTCCAACGTCACTGCCAGTCTGACCATCCATGACCCTGAGGGCAACACCCTCGCCCAGCTCAGTGCCTCGGGCAGCCTGTCCGGTATAACCTCGTGGTCGATGTTCACCGGCGAGTTCCAGTACGGGGCGAAATGGACCGAAACCTGGCAGACCCAGAGCAATATCCACCCCGCCGATCCCCACAACGATTCCGATACGTTCAGTGCCACCGGCGGCGGCCTAAAGACGGCTTCCCACAGTCTTAACACGGGCTGGCTGCTTCTGGATTTCCAGTCCACGGTAGGCCAGACCCTCAACGTGGATGCGCTGCTGCGCACCAACGCCAGCGCCAGCGGAGACTGCGCATCCCAGTCCGCGTTCGGTAACACGCTGAGTCTGGCACTCACGGCCTATGATCCGGGCCTGGGGTTGAGCTGGGAGGTTATCCCCGAGCCCGCCAGCCTCAGCCTGCTCCTGTTCGCCGGTCCGATGCTCCTGCGCCGCCGTTGAGCCCCCCTCCAACCCACGGGGCCCCTTCCCAGAGAATTTCCCGTTGGGGCGCCGCTGCCGACAGATTGCGCAGAAATGGCCCACGCGATTCGTCTTGTAGCTCTGCGGCGGGAATCGTCATTGCCGGGCCGCATCATCGACGGCCCAAGCCGCTGCCAGGAATGATCTCCCCAGCAGGTCACAGGACGTGTCGGCCTGGCTCTACCGGAGACGGATCAGGTAAGGCCGCCATCGCAGGCTGTTCCACCGTCCGGATGACTGGTGAACGTGCGACAGTCATGAAATTGGCAGCCTGGGCCACCTGGGGAGACCCAAAAGTCGCTTGGCATCAAGGAAATGCATTTAACGTGGGTTTGGAGGTCAGTTCTACCCGTTCCTGAGCGTGATCGACACCTGTAAAACCGTCGCCGTACCAACCCAGGCCAGATATGGCAACTGCGCCACGGCCACCCACCGGTAGTGCGGCCAGATCGCCACAACCATCCAAATGATCGTGCCCAGGACGATAAGGATGTCCGCCGTCGCCAGCGGCAGGTTCCGTAGTCCGCTAAAGACCGGCATGAAGAGCAGGTTCGCCACAAGGTTGATGATGAACGGCAACGCCACCAGCCACGACAGCTTGCTCATGCATGTCCGCACGAGCACGAACCCGAAACTGACAGCCAGGATGGGGTACAAGATTGTCCAAATCAGCCCGATGGTGCCGGGCGGCGGGGTCCAGCCGGGCTTCGAAAGCTGGTCGTACCACGTCTGGAAGGTCATGTGCTCACCAGCCTTTCCTTCAGTGTCGTGGCCCACGGGCTTAACTCCAACCGCTTAACCGCCATCCCGATCGCCTTCCTGGCGCCCACCGGGAATCAATCCACCATGTTCCAAGCCATCACTCCGCGTGTCTGCAGTGTGCATCCGCATCCGCCCCAAGGCAAGGCCGCCCTGCAGATTTTCCCCATCCGTGGCCCCTCCCAGGATCTGCCGGAGTACCGGCTGCTGGAGGGCGATGCCTGGGGGCGTTTTCCCGTGGACTGGCAATTCTATTGCCGGGCAATGCGGTGGAACGGCTATCCCAGGCGGGCCTGGGCCGGAGGGCATGAACTTTGAGACCCGCCCGGCCCTGCGGCCGGCAACAGACTCCGCGGCGGCGGACGAGGTGAACGGGGCGGGTTCGCGGCAAAACTGCCTGCGGCGACAGGTCCACGAGGAGTGCAGGCCGATCTGGCTGCCCCCGGCGACCACGGGGTCCACCGCCTCCGGGCGGATCCGGACGTTGCGGAGGCTTTCGGCCCGGCGTCGGGCCAGGTTGCGCAGGGAGCCCAAGCGCTTTCGGGCGTCCTTGCGCTGGCTGTCGCGTTCCAGCAATTGCAGGATCAGGTGGCTCCTCTCCACAGGTTCGGGCGTTCAGAATACACCGATGCGCAGGGGAAGCGGATCGGCGGTGTAAGCCATGCGGGCGGACAGACGCTGAAGCAATTCGATCTTGAGGTCTCGGCAGCCCGGGTCGGCCCAGAGGTTGCGATTCTCCCCGGGGTCGGCCTGCAGATCGTACAGTTCGCCCTCGCGGGTGCCGTGGACGGCGACGAGCTTGTGGCGCTCGGTGCGGAGCATGGTTAGCCATTGGGCCGGATGGTCGCAATCGGCGTTGTGGTATTCGCCGTAGACATCGTCGCGGAAGTGGTCCAGCGGGGCCTGGCCCGTCAGCAGCGACCAGAGCGAGCGGCCCTGCATGGCGGGGTCGGGCTCCAGGCCCGCCGCCTGCAGCAGTGTGGGGGCCAAATCGGTTAGTTCCACCAGCCCTCTGGCCCGTTGATTGGCCTGGATGTGGCCGGGCCAGGCGAGAATCAGGGGTACGTGGATGGCGCCTTCGTAGAGGTAGGGGCCCTTGATGATTTTGCCGTGGTCCCCCAGCAGTTCCCCATGGTCGGAGCCGAAGACGACCAGCGTGTTGTCAGACTGGCCGGTGCGATGAAGGGCCTCCAGCAGCAGGCCCACCTTGGTGTCGATGTGGTCGCACATGGCCCAGTACGCGGCCTTGATCAGGCGCAGGTCGCGGGCGGTCATGCCCCGCGTGGACCGGGTCTTGGCGGCCTCATAACTTTCTTTCTGGTAAGCCGGTTTGCCATCCAGTTCTTCTTCGCCCCAACTGGGCAAGGGGATCTCATCGAGCCGGTCCAGATAGGGCCGGAGGTATTCCTCCAGCGGGCGATAGCCGGGGTGGGGATCGAAAATATTGACGGAGAAGAGCCAGGGGTACCAGGCCTGGGTCTCGTGGTGCAGCTCGATGAACTCGATGGCCCTTTCCACGCAGTAGGTGGTCAGGTGCAATTCATCGGGCCGCGGCCGCAGCAGATGCTTGCTGTGCGGGCTGGGTTCGGTTTCGTCGCCGACGCGGGCGCCTTTGCTGTGCAGCCACTGGCTGTAGCCGCAGGCGGGACTGTGCTGGCCGGGCGAGTGGCACCAGTGGAAGACGGTGTAACCATCATTGATGCGTTGTTCGAAGGGAAGCAGCCAATATTTGTCAGGCGCCTTCCACCACTGGGGGCCGAAGCTGAGGCGTTGGTCGCAGGCCGACAGGTGCAGCTTACCCGACAGGCCGCAGAGGTAATCGTGGTTGGCCAGGGTGCGGGTGATGGGTTTAAGGTCCGCCGGGACGACCTGGCCGTTCTGCCTCAGGCGCGTGGTGCAGGGATACCGGCCGGTGAGGAAACTCCCGCGACTGGGCATGCACAGCGGGCTTTGGCTGAAGGCGTTCTCAAAGAGGGTGCCTTGGCGGGCCAGGCGGTCGATGTTGGGCGTGCGCACCAACGGATTGCCATAGCAGCCCAGGGTGTCCCAGCGCTGCGAATCGGTGCAAATCCACAGGATGTTGGGCCTGTTGCCGCGGGAGGGAATTTCCATAGTCCAGCTTTCTTCGCGAGGTCCGGCGTTCCGGGGCTTTCAAGTGCTCTGCCGTTGCCATCACCCCGCGTAGCGGATGGACACGGTCCTGACGCGGCCGAGGGCCACGGATACGATCGCGTAGGCCGAATTCTCCACCTTCTCGAGGCTCACCGCCACGGCCTGGCCATCCACCGCCGCGTGCCCGATCCTGTGGGCGCCCCTGGGCAGCAGCAGACGCACCTGGGCGGCCTGGCCGCTGCCCGTGAGCGTGAGGTCGATGGTGTGCCGGGCGGGATCGTGTCGATACCGGTACGCCACGTAGCCCTGGGACGCCGCGTAGCGGGCGGTGACGGCGGCTTCCCCCACCTCGGCCGCCACCCAGCGCGGGGACAACTCGACCTTCTGGTAGCGGGTGGCGTCATCGTGGATGCCAGCCAGACCTTCCATCAGTGCGGCCGTGCACAAGCCGCCGGCCCAGTTATCCGGCCCGCCAAAGCTCACCGGGCCCGGTTTCACATCAGGCATGCGATCGGCCAGGGTCACCCCCATCACTGCATACGTAGCCCCGTCCAGCCCGGTCCTGAAGATAATGCCCTCAATGACTTTGTCCGGGTGTGGGTTTCGGATGACCGCCCAGCAGACCCCCACATCGCTGCTGCGCAAGTTGGGCCCGCGCCAGGCCACGCCCGAGGTCGGCGTCTTGAGCAGCGGGAACCACCAGCCGCACAGGTGCTTGTCGCTCTGAAGGTACAGGGTATGGGTGCTGCCATCCTCGTAGGAGAAACTCATCGTCCCGGCCACTTGGGATGGGCCCACGCCCCCGACCGTGTGCAGCAGGTAAACCGCCCCGGCCCGATGGTGGATCGGCACCTCCACCTGCCGGGCCAATCCCTTCTTGTCGGCCACGGCCAACGCCCCCCGGCGCCCGTTGGCCTGCGGGTCGGGTACCAGGTAAGGCACCTGTGCCAGCATCTGCCGGCCGACCGGCAGATTCCGCAGGTCGTTGTCCTTGGCGCCTCCCATCCAGCCGGGTACACCGGGGCCACCCTGGTCCCACAGGTCCATATTGGCTTGGCCGGAAATATCCACGGGGGTAAAGACCTGCGGACCAAGCTCCGGTGTTTCGGCTCCGGTATAGGCGAAGTAGATCTTGCCGCCGTGCCGGCGCCCCAGTTCGAGCAGGCGGCGCAAAATGTCCGCCCCATACTCTTCATAGCCATGCGCAAACGCCCCGCGGGCCAGTTCCCCGGCCGCGTGGCCGTGAACGCCGCCATTCATATATTGCCACTTGCCCTGGGTCGGGCCGAAGCCCTTCTCGAAGGGCGGGTAGATGGCGTAGAACTCGCCCGGTGAACCCACGGGCCGATGGGCCTTCAGATCCAGGTAGGTCTGGAGGATCGCCACCGCCTGCGGGTGCGGGATGCCGCGGTTCAGGGCGTAGGCATTGGACATGGCGATCTGGCTCTTCTCATCGACCCCGAGTTGGCGCCGGACCGTGGGGTCTTCCTCGATGCGGTGGGTGAAGAACCGACCATTCCAGGCAATGTCCGCCAGGCGCTGGCGGATATCCTGGCCGCGATGATGGAAGCGGGCGGCGTCAGCCTTGCGGCCCAGGTGCTCCAGCATTTCCGCAAGCTGGTCGCAGGCCAGGGCATAGCCATGGTTATCGCCGAAGAAGACACCGAACTTGGTCCTGTCCGGGTCAATGAGTTGTTCCGTGCCCAGGGGGAAGTCCACCGCGTATTGGTCTTGCACCTGGAAATCCCAGGAGTCGATGGTGTAGCCGCGTTTCAGGAGGCCCAACTTGCTGGACCAGCGGGCCCGGTCGTTGACGGTGTAGTCCAGGGCCTTGATGCCCGCCTCCACGTGTCGCCCCAACCACGGATCGTCGCCGCTGGCCTTCCAGGCGAGGTACATGGCATCGACGAAGTTGTACTCGCAATGGTTCTCCACCGGCTGACGGACCAGGAGGCACCCCTTCTCGCGGCGGGCATAGCCGTAAGGCCCGTAGGCGCTATCCCAGTAACCCGGCCCAGGGTCGCGATTCGCGTTGCTCCAGATCATCCCGTCTTGACGCTGGGCCAGGGCCAGGAGTTCGACCAGCCCGGGGGTGTCCGGGCTGAAATACTGCATGCCCTTGGCGGTGTGCGAGTGATCCAGAATCCAGTGCACAAAGCAGGGGTATTTGCGGCCCTCGTAGGGCACCTCAACGAACACGCC
>JAJXSS010000196.1 GCA_021784455.1 Planctomycetota bacterium | reverse complement strand
GGGTAGGCTCCTTATGGGCAGGGACCATCCCCATGGCGGGGACGGTCGTGGGTGAGAAACACGACCGCCCCCGCACGCGCAGGGGCGACAGCTATCAGGATCAGGCGGTTAACAAGAACCCCCAGGCAAATGGCCAAGGGGTAAGGTCTTCACCCTATAGTGACACACTTTTGGGCGAGATTAAGCACTGAGCCAGCGAGATGGTCACCAGAGGTCAGTCGGGGCTAAGGCCGCCGGAAAGTATCCGTGAAAGTCGCGCTCACACGGAGCGTAGACAATCCGTAAGTATCTGTTAACAAAACTCTTATGGATACATCAGAAATGGAGGCAACGGATTTTGAATCCGTCGCGTCTGCCATTCCGCCACACCGGCCCAGTTCCCCACAACCCTAGCAAATCCCGTGTTTTCAAGCAAATAGGTCATCATCGGCCGCTCATTTCACATGCCGGAGTTTCCGGTTGTTTCCGGGTTTGTGGCGCCGAACCGGGCACAAAATGCGCCACATCAGTCATCGGCCTGCTTTGCCACCGCCTGACTCACCAGATCCGGCAGCTTCGCCACCGCCGCGGCCGCTTCGTCTGGCCCCGGCTCACGGGCAGTACGGCCAGCGGGTCCCGCCCGCAGCGACCGCTGCGCTGGGCCCAGCGCGTGAAGCCCATGGCACCGCTGAGGTAGTGGGCCAGTGTGTAGTCGGCGTGGATCCGCAATCCCCGCGGGTCCGTCGCCCGCTTCCAATCGGCGATCTGGCCCATCACCTTTTCGGCATCGATGTCGCGCAGCCAGCGGAAACCACAGGCCTCCACCAGCAGCCGGCAGGCCCGCATGCGGCGTAGTTCCGCGTAGGAGTCCGCCCGCCCGCGGTTGGCCAGGCCCTGGGCCCAGGCCTCGATCTGTTGGTCCAGGGCCTCCCCGCCGGCCAGGACATCCTGGCGCACGAGATGGATTGCCGCATTATTGCCGGCATGGATCGCCGACGGCTTCTGGCCCTGGCCCTCGCTTTGGTCCGAGGCGAGCGCACGATTGCCGGCCTGATCGAAGCCCGCGCCGCCCTCTCGCTAATGCTGATCCCCCTGCTGCACCGGCCCGTGGCCGAACTCAAACAGCACATCGACCTGGCCGAGGCTTATCGTCCCGTCCCCTCCTGCATGCGGTCAGCCCCAGGGCTTCGGCCCGGACCACGGTGGCTCAACTGGCCGATCGGATGGACATGCCCGCATCCACCTTGTCCAGACATTTTGGCCGGGATGTTGGCCGGCCGCTGAAACCCTACCTCACCCACCGGCTGGTGGAAGAGGCCTCCCGCCGGCTGGTTCTTTTCCGGGAACCCATCGGCCGCATTGCCCGCAACCTCCAGTTCAACAACGAGCGGTACTTCAGCCGCTTCATCAAGAAGCATACTGGCCGCGCCCCCAAGTCCAATTGCCTGCACATCGGAGCACCGAACCTGACCGCGGGTCCGTCGCGCGACAGAGTCTGATCTGGCTCCCGCCGGATCTTCCCCCCCCGTCCGCCCGACATCAAACAAGATATTCACCGGCCTGATCGCCCAGCGCAGCGCGCACCAGGTCGCGGATATCCACCGGGGCGCCCGCCACAGCCCCAGTGGCCAACTGGTGTCCCCGGTGTAACGACGACTCGGCGGCCTGCAGAACGGCCGTCGTCCAAAATCCCAGTTCGACCGGCGTCAGCATGGTGGCCCGCTGATCGGTGGAAAGCTGGCCGTTGGCCGCCCGCAAAAAGCGCTCATAGATCCGTCCCGGGCTGGACATGCCGTATCCGGTCACCCTGCCATCGGGCTCGAAGTTCCTGAACAACGGGTTGCGTTCCACGATCCCCTCGCGACCCAGTTCGTGATAGCCCGGCACATCCAGGCCCAGATCCAGCATGCCCTCCGTACAGACCAAACGGGCGGATTGTACGGTCAGCGCGTGGGCGCCGTTGGGCAGGTGCCAGCCGGTCACGATGTGGGCGACCGCCCCATTCTCGAAGGTGACCTCCGTATCGCACAGGTCGTAGCCCGGCACGGCAATGGGCTTGAGCGACGGCAGTTTCTGGCTCCAGGCGTGCGCCCGCACCTGGGCGGGCCGAAGCCGCACGATGCGGATCAGCGCATCGACCATGTGCACCGTAAGGAAGGAAATCGGCGAGTTCTGGTGGGCGAAGTCCGCAGAGGCGAAGAATCGCGGATGGTGGTTAGGGTCGGCCACGAGCAGCTTGTCAATCATGTACCAGATGCTGCACTGCAGGGTACCGTATTCTCCCTTCTGGTAGCGGGCCGCGGCTTCCTTAATGCGGGGGTCTTCGCGTTTGTGGAAATCCACGCCCATCAACCGGCCGGATTGACGCAGGGCGGTGATCATGGCGTGGCCGTCCGCGATGGTGGCCGCCAGGGGCTTGGGGACCATGACATCCAGGCCGGCGGCCAGAGCGTCGACCGTGGGCTGGCGGTGCAGGGCATCCGGGGTGTTCACCTGAACGGCATCCAGTTTCACCTGCTGGATCATCCGCTTGTAGTCGGTGAAACGCCGGTTCCGGGGGATGTGGTAGCGGTCGCAGAAATCATGCAGGGCCAACTCATTGGGGTCGGCGGCCGCCTCGATGGTCAGGAGGTGCGAATACTCGCTGGCAAAGTAGAGGTGCTGATAGATTTCCCGCACCACTGAGCCGGTTCCGATGATACCCAGACGGATAGATTCCATGATTGAGTCCTCGGGTGGGCACGCGCCATCGTGCTCCTTCTTGCATCCCCCGCGCGAAGGCTTAAGCAGCGTGCCCTACGCGGCGACACCGCAGCGAAGCAGGATGAAGCGTGCCAGAAACTCCACGAACTGGACCAGCTCGGGAAGATTGAGCTGCTCATCATCGGCGTGGGCGTAGCGCAGGTGGCCCGGGCCCATGGTTAAGACGGTCAGATCCGGGTATTCACAGGCGAAGATCCGGGCATCGCAGGACACGTCCCACCCCCGGATGTGGCTGGCATCCGGAACGGTCAGTCGGGCGGCGTGCGCCGCGGCCAAAGCGTCGCGCATGGCCAGCGAATCACGCGGCCCGGCAAACGCGGCGTTGTGCAGTTTGTCAAAACTGATGTGCAGGGGCGCAGCGTCGCCGACGGGCCGGCCGATCAAATACAGGTATTCCCCCAGCCCCTGCCGGGCGGCCTGGGTCAGTCGCTCCTGAACCTCGCTCATGGCATGGGTGGGCAGAAACCCCTGCCCCCCTTCCATGCTCAGGCGATCGTCCTCCGGCCAACCAGCCAGACGCACCATCATGGCGCCGCCGGTGACGCGTTCCAATGCCGCCCGGCTCAGGACCAAGGCACGGATCAGAGCCGCCGTCTTGGTGATGGCCCCATCGTTCTCCAGAATGGAACCCATGTGGCCGGTGGCGCCCCAGACACTCACACGCCAGCCCGATCCGGTCCGGGCCAGATCATAATGCCGAGCCACCTTGGGTTTTCCGGTGGTGGCGTCGAGCACTTTCGTCTTGTCCCCGTAAAGCCCCGTGTATGCGGCCAGGCCACTGGCCAGAACGTCCTCGATCAGCGCCTGGGCCTCGGGCCGGTCCACATCCCCAGCCGGCTGTAAGCTGATTTCGAATTCCACCTGGCCGCAGATGCGCGACGGATGCTGGCCAAACGGCCCCAGGATGCCGTGGCACGTCTGAACCGGACGATGGGGAAACAGGTCGTGGCGGCTTTCAGCCTTGATCGCCCGGCCCGCGCGTTCGAGGTGGCCAACGATGAACGCCGCGGCTTCGGTGGCATTCAGGCCGGGCAGGCTGGCTTCGATCTTGTACCACACCGCCCCGCGGTTGCCCGGGTGAATCTGCCCGGACGTGCATTCCAGCACGCCGATGGCATCGTAGCGCCGACGCAGGTCCGCATCACAGGCCGCGGACAACGAACCGTTGCCGCCCATCTCCTCCTCGATCACGAACATGGCCGTCAGCGGCCGGGCCAGCCTGCGACCGGTGCGCTGCAGATGGCGGGCCACCAGATTGATGGCCCCGATCATGCCCACCAGCGGTCCCTTGTCATCGCAGGCGCCGCGGCCGAAAACAACATCGCCTTCCACCCGCGGCGGGAGGAAGGGATGCACCACGTCGATGTGGGCGTTCAGGGCCAGGCCCGCCGGCTGGCATCCCGCGCCATCGGCCAAGAAATACAGGTTGGTGCGGCCGCGGTAGGTGTCCGCGGCGCTCAGCGGCTGCGGCCGGTTGGAGGTGATGGTGTAAGCGGGTTGGGAATAAAACGAATGCTGGGCGATCCGGGCATCAATGGCCGGGGTCATGAAACGCCCGGCCAACCGGCCGGCGCTATCCACCAAAGCCTGGCGGATGACAGCGAAGGCCTGAGCCTCGCGATCTCGCATCAGGAGGACGTCCGCCTGCGCGGTGGTATCGATCGCACACAGGCGCAGCAGAACGTCCGTCAGTTCAGCACGGAACCGGGGCGCTCGGGCTTCGGCCAGCAGGTCGGCAGGCCCCTCGTTAGATGGTCGCGGTTTGATGACGCTGCAGCACATGGCTGAAGGACTCCTCGATAACCCCCAGACCCTCACGCAGGGCGTCCTCGGTGATGACCAGTGGCGGGCACATCTTTACGCTGGCACCGGCGAAGCCTACCGGGGCAAAGAGCATCACCCCGCGGCGCACCGCCTCGATCACCACTTCCCAGGCCAGCCGGGCATCCGGATCCGAACGGCCCGGCCGGGCGCAGTGCAGCGAAGCGACCAGACCCTTGCCGTGATGGGCCAGGATCACCTCGGCAAAGCGCTTCCGGATGCGGGCACACTCGGCCTGCATGACCGCGCCCAATTGCGCAGCCCGGGCCACCAGCCCCTCTTCCTGAATGATCTGCAGGCTGGCCAGGGCGCAGGCGCAGCACACCGGGTTACCGGAGTGCGTGCTGGTCATGCTGCCCGGGGGGAACTGGTCCAGCAGATCCTTGCGGCCGATGACCGCCGACAGAGGCAGGGCACCGCTGATACCCTTGCCGCAGGCCAGCAGATCGGGCACGATGCCGTAGTGTTCGAAGCCCCAGAACCGGCCCGTGCGGCCAAAGCCCGCCTGCACCTCATCCATGATCAGCACGGCCTGGTGCCGGTCGCACCACCGACGCAGGGCCTGCATATACGCGGGCGGGGCGAAACTGGAATTACCGCCCTGATAGGTTTCGCTCAGGACGCCACAAACACGCTCGGGAGCGATCCCCTGGCTGCGCAACGACGCCTCAAACGCGGCAAAGTCGTCTTCCTCCGGCCGAGAGCGCACACCCCCATCGGGAAACGGCACCTGCACGAAGTGCCGGTCTTCGTAACCAATCCAGGCCTTGAGCCCTGGGATGCCGCCGGCAAACTGCGACCCCAGCGTCCGCCCGTGAAAGGCATTCGTAAAGGTCACCAGCACCGACTCCGGCTTGCCAAGGCGGCGGGCGTGCTCGCGGGCCAGCTTGATGCACAGTTCGTCGGCCTCGCTGCCGGTGGACAGCAGCATCACCTTGTCATCCCGGCGGGGCGCCACCCTCTGCAATTCCCGGGTCAGCCGGGCTCGCATTTCATGCGGGAAGCAATAGCTCGTGAGCAGCCCCTTACGGGCAATGTCCACCACCGCGTCCACCATGGCCTGGCGGCCATGACCGGCGTTGGTGATGAGCACCCCCGAGGAGAAGTCGATCCATTGGTTGCCCTGGCCATCGAACACGTAAAAGTCCCGAGCGTGGTCCCAGGCAATGGGCGGCTGGCCCTCCATGCATACCGGCTCGGCGCGGCGCAATTCCTCCAGCAGCGGTACGGTGGCCGGATGAGGAATGGCCCCCTGAATGACGCGGTGCGCCGTATGCACGGCCTCAACCGCCACCGGCTCGATGGGATACGCCTCACTCATGTCAATCACTCCAGCACGTTGCCCTCACGTGGATTCACGCACGATCAACCGCGGCGGCACAATCCGTGTGCGCCGGGACACGGGGATGGCGACCCCCTCGCATGCCGCCACCAGGAGATCCATGGCCGCGGCCGCAAACGCGGCGTTATTCTGATCGATCGTCGTCAGGCCGGGGTCGAACAACTCGGCGGCATTGATGTTGTCAAACCCGATCACGGCCAGATCTTCGGGAACGCTCTTGCCCAGCCGCCGCATGGCCTTGATCAGATGAATCGCCCACACATCGTTGCAGCAGACGATGGCATCCACCCCGGCCTGCTCTGCCAGCGCCCCGACCGCCTCGGCCGCCAGTTCCGGGGGCGGGGGATAAACGCCCGGCCCCATCCATACCTGCCTCCCCTCGTATTCGCGGCCGGCCTGAACCAGACCCTCTTCGTACCCCGCCAGGCGGTCGGCCATCAAGGGGTCATTCTCCGGCCGGTCGTTCAAAAGCAGACCAATACGCCGCCGCCCGCGGGCCAGCAGATGAGCGACCGCCGCGCGCACCCCGGCGGCGCGGTCCACGTCCACACACAGAGCCCCGGGAAACAGCCGCCGGGTCTGAAACACCACCCCGCGAAAACGCCGCAAGGAACGCAGGACGTGCTCATCGTAGGACGGCGTGGGATTCTCAAAGCACATCACGCCCTCAATGCCCCGTCCCAGGAAATCCTCGATGTACTGGGCCGTTCGCTCGCTGTCGCCGCGGAACTGACCAATCATCAGACGCAGCCCGCGCCGAAAAGCCTCCTGTTCCAGTGCGGAAAGCCGTTCATAGTTAGCCGGGGTGGACTCCGCCCCGATCAGCACGCCCAGGACATTGTTGCGCTGCCCTTTCAGCAGGCGTGCGGCCATATTCGGCCGGTACCCCAGCCGGGAAGCAATCCGGCGGATGCGCCGGGCCGTGTCCGGACTGACCCGCACGTTGCCCGTGCCATTGCCCGAACCCCGCAGCACCGCCGACACCGCCGTCACCGTGACCCCCACCTCCTTGGCGACGTCGGACAAGCGCACAGGCTCTGACGGCTGCTTTACCACATCCTTAATTTAACCATGAATCACCTAGAATGCAAGGATACATCAGCAGCCGGAGGCCTGGGGCTCGGCAGGAAAGGTGCGCCGGCGGGCCAGGGGGGTGGTCAGGCCCGAAGTCGGAGGATTGCGCACGCCCCCGCTCGCAGCACGCCTCACCGGCCCCGAACTTCAACCGCCATCTCCGGCAGGGCTTCCACGAAATGTCGGCCGTAGGACTTCTTCACGATCCGGCTGTCCAGCACCACCAGCGTGCCGCAGTCCGTCTTGGAGCGGATCAGCCGGCCGCAGCCCTGCTTGAACTTCAGAATGGCCTCCGGTAGCGAGTATTCCGCAAACGGACTGCCCCCATTGGCCCGGATACGCTCCATGCGGGCCTCCACCAGCGGCCGGTCCGGGACCGCAAACGGCAGACGCGGAATGATCACATTCCGCAGCGCCTCCCCCTGTACATCCACCCCCTGCCAGAAACTGTCCGCCCCCAACAGGACGCTGCGCCGGTCCCTCCGGAAACGCTCCAGCAGGACGGTACGCTGCTCTCCCTCCCCATGCACCAGCAGCGGCAACCCGCGCGGGGCCAGCCGCGGCGCCAGCCACTGCGCCGCCCGGCGCAGAAGGTCATAGCTGGTGAAAAGGACGAATGTTCCCCCGTCCGAGCGCTCGATATGACTCAAGAGCAGCGGACACAGCTTCTCGAAATACTCGGGCGCATTCGGCTCGGGTACCTGATACTCGACGATAAGCGTGGCTTGGCGGCGATAGTCGAAGGGCGAGCCCACCAGCAACGTCTGTACCTGGGGTCCGTCGCACCCCAGCCGGGCTTGGATGTGCTTAAAGCCCC
>JAJXSS010000195.1 GCA_021784455.1 Planctomycetota bacterium | reverse complement strand
GCCGGGCTTCGTGCGCGGCATCGACGCCTTCATTGAGAAGGAGGACCTGCTGCCGTTTGAGGAGGCCAAGCTGTACGGGCACAACGCGGTGCATGCGCTGTTGGGGTATCTGGGCGAGCAGCGCGGGCTGGTGACGATGGCGCAGGCGGCCGGGCACGCGGACCTGATGGCCCGGGCGCGGCAGGCGTTTCTGGAGGAATCCCGGCCAGCAATGCTGCACCGGCACGGGCGGCTGGGGGATGAACTGTTTACCGCGGAGGGGTACGAGGCGTACGCGGAAGACCTGCTGGTACGGATGGTGAATCCGAACCTGAACGACCTGATTGCGCGCGTCACGCGGGACCACCCCCGGAAATTGGGTTACGACGACCGCTTGTTCGGGACGATGCGGCGGGTGCTGGAAGCGGGGGTGAGGCCGATGCAGATGGCGCGGGGCGCGGCAGCGGCGGTGCGGTCGCTGGTGCGGCACCGGCCGGACGAGGCCGACCAGACGCTGCCGGAACTGCCGCGGCGGGAGAACGAGATGAACCGGCCGCGGTTCGAGCGGCTGCTGAAGCGGCTATGGGCGGGGAAGGAAGATCAGTGGGCGGGGCAGATGGTGGATTTGGTGTGGGAGGGGTGGGAGCATTCGTG
The DNA here is from genome assembly GCA_021784455.1 of Planctomycetota bacterium. GTDB lineage: Bacteria > Planctomycetota > Phycisphaerae > Phycisphaerales > Phycisphaeraceae > JAJXSS01. The sequence continues at coordinate 7,190 of JAJXSS010000195.1, read as the reverse complement.
AGGGATGGGATTTCCGATTTTGGATTTTCCATTTCAAATGAAGAGAAGAGGTGGGTCCGAAGACTTGATCCACCCTACAGGAGAAGATGTTCGGCCGGGGCGAATCTACGCGAGTTTGAGGGTGATGATCTGGTATGGGGTGTAGGGGAGGGTAAGGGTCTGGTGGCGGAGGGTCAGGGGTTTGCCATCGTCTTCGAGGCCGTTGCTGAGGACGGCTTTCTGGAAGGGCAGTCCCAGTTCGAGGGTGGCCTGGCCGCGGGCCCCGTGGCACTCGTAGAGGCGCAGGACCAGGGCGTCGGAGTCTTCGGCCTTCTTGACCGTGTCCAGAACGAGGGAGCCCTGGGAGATGCGGAAGAAGGAGCGCCCCCCGGGAATGGCCTGGGCCGGGACGGAGGCCTGCCTTGCCGAAAGCGGAGCCCAGAGGATGGGGGCGTTGAAGCGGTAGCCTTCGGCCACGACGCCGCCTTCCTGCCAGGAGCCTTCGTGGGGATACAGGGCGTAGGCGAAATGGTGTCGGCCTCGGTCGGCCTGCGGGTCGGGGCTGCTGGTGGAACGCAGCAGGCTCAGATGGATGGTATGGCCGCGGGTGGTCCAGCCGTACTTGGATTCAGAGAGGACGGCCAGGCCGAAACCGGGTTCCGAGAGGTCGGCCCACTTGTGGCCGGGGACTTCGTACTGGGCCAGGGCGATGGCGTTGTTGAAGTGCGTCGGCCGCTGGACGGCGCCAAACTGCATTTCGTAGGTGGCGTTCAGGGCCTGGATGCAGGCGGGGAAGGCCACCTTGAGCATCTTCTGCTTTTCCTGCCAGTTCACATCGCAGAGGAAGTCGAGGCGGCGGGCGCCGGCATCGAGGCGAACGGTCTGGGTGAGGCTGCTGCGGCGGCCAATTCTGCGGGTAAAGATGACCTCGGCGCGGAGGTCGCCGTGGCGGCGGACCTTGCAGGCATCCGCCGGGGGACAGTCCTTGACGGTTTCGTGCAGCCAGGGATCGACATCCCAGGCGTCCCAGTTGGTGGGCTTGTCCTCGTAGATCTGCAGGAGATTGCCGGGGGCGGCCAGGGCCTGGCGTCCGGTGGGCTTGTGGGCCAGGGACAGGAGCCGGCCATCGGCGGCGAGAACAGCCTGGAGGGCGGCGTTTTCAAGCGTGATACGCCCCGCCTGTTGGGTGACCGTGACGGTGTCCGGCGGGGTGGTAACACAGCCCAGGCCGTAGCTGGGGGCTTCGATGAAGGCCAGCTCGTCATCGGGCGTGGCGGTGACCTCGGCCCGGGGGAAGCTGGTGGTGTTGATGGGAACGGCAGGAATTTTGGAACTGTGATTTTCGATTTTCGACTGGCCCCGGAGGGACGTGGTGGCCCCTATCCCGCCTGCCAGGGCGGAGAGCAACTGGTGGCGCAGGGGCTGGCCCTGGGCGAAGACTTCGGCGTAGTGCCGATCGGCATCCTCATAGACGTGCCGGACGGAGGAGCCGGGGAGGATATCGTGGAACTGGTGGGTCAGAAGGGTCTGCCAGAGGGCTTCGAGGTCGCGGGCGGGGTAGCGGGCCGCCCCCAGGCGGTGGGCGACGGCGGCGAGGAACTCGAGGTCGTGGAGGAGGAATTCGGCCTTGCGGTTGTTGCGTTTGGTGGCGGCCTGGGAGGTGAAGGTGCCGCGGTGGAGCTCGAAATAGAGCTCGCCGACCACGGTGGGAATGTCCCGGGCGTCCTTTTCGAGGCGGTCGAAGAAGTCGCTACTGGAACGCTGGGTGCAACGAGGGACGCCCTGCAGGTCGGCACAGCGGCCGAGCACCTCGATCATGGACTTGGTGGGGCCGCCGCCCCCATCACCGTAGCCGAAGAGGTACAGGGCGTGCCGGGAGCGGTCGTTGTCCTTGTAGTTGCGCTGGTGGAAGCGGAGCTGGCTGATCTGGCAGTCGCCGTTGTACGTGTCGGCCGGGGGAAAGTGGGCCAGGACGCGGCTGCCATCAATGCCTTCCCAGTAGAAGGTATGGTACAGGGGCTTGTTGAAGTAGTTCCAGGAAAGTTTCTGGGTCAAGAAGCGGCTGGCTCCGCAGTGGCGGATGATCTGGGGGAGCTGGCCGTTGTAGCCAAAGACATCGGGGTTCCAGAACTCCGTGCAGCGGAGGGAGAACTCCTTCTGGAAGAAGCGCTGGCCCAGAAGGAACTGGCGGATGAGGGCCTCGCCGGAGGGGATGTTGCAGTCGGGTTCGACCCAGGTGCCGCCGACGGGGATCCACTGGCCGGCTTTGACGCGAGCCTTGATGCGGGCATAGAGGTCGGGGTGGTGCTGCTTCATCCAGTGGTACTGGACGGCCTGGGAGCAGGCGAACTTGTAAGCGGGATAGGCCTGCATGTAAGAGACTTGGCTGGAGAAGGTGCGAGTGCACTTGCGCAGGGTTTCAGCCAGGGGCCAAAGCCAGGCGGTGTCGATGTGGGCGTGGCCGATGGCCGAGAGTTCGTGGGCCCAGGTGCCGTTACGGGCCGTGAGGAGGTTTTGAAGGATCCGGTGGGCCCGGGGCCAGGTGGCGGGGTCATCCTCATCGACTTCGTTGGCGAAGCGGTTAAGTTCGAAGAGCAAAACGCCGCCCCAGGTGCGGTCGAGGTCGCCGGGTTGGCCGGGCGGGGCGAACAGAGCGGTGCCGCCGGAGGGAGCAAAGGACTGTTCGCGTTCCAGCTCGGCCAGGACACGCAGGTCGTGGTAGATCTGCCAGGCCAGGGGATCGAAGAGGCCGATGTCGGCGCGGTCGAGGAAGATGGGGCTGCGATGGCGGGGCCAGGGGCGGCCGTGGGTGCCGAAGGCGTCATTGCAGGCGGTTTCGATGAAGAAGTCGAGCTGGTCGCCACCCCGGGCGCGGGGGAACAGCGGGGCATCAAGACGGTCCTGACCGTTGGAATGGTTGAGGCCCTGGACGGGGCGGCCGTGGATCCAGAGTTGGCCTTCGGAATGGGTGGACCAGAGGAGGTCGATGCGCTGGCTCGACCAGTCGCGCGGGACGCGAACGCGAAGCTTGAACCAGTAAGTGGCGTAGAGGGGGCCGAGCTGGGTACCGAGCTTGACGGGGCGGAACCGGAGCTGGACGGCTTGGGCGTAGGGGATGCGGTCGGTCCGGGGGCTGATGGCCAGGGAATCGACGGGGCGGGTGGCGCGATAGATGCGGCCGTGGAATCGGCCCAGGAGCTGCGTAATGCGCTTGCGGGTGTAATCCGGGTGGCGAAGCATGAGAATATCCTGCCTAAAGGGGGGGAAGAGTCCAGAAAGCGTAATCAGTTGAGGGGAAAGATCAATTGATCGCGGCGAAGCCGGCGCCGGCAGAATTCAAGGGGGGCCAGCGGCGTTTTGCGAAATGGCATGCGCAGAGCAAGATACAGGGCAAGGAGTTGAAGTATGGATTCCCTGAGATGGCTGAGCGTGCTGGTGGGCGCGGCGATGATGACGAACGCTCTGGCGGCACAGGCATTGCGGCCGTTCGTGCTGCCCTGGGATGATGGGGCGGCGGGCCCGACGAGCGTGGCGGGGCTGGAGGGGCGGCCGGCGGGACAACTGGGGCCGGTACGCACGGGGCCGGATGGGCACCTGTACAGCGGTGACCAGCGGGTCCGGCTGCTGGGGGTAAACCTCTGCTTTGGCGGGAACTTCCCGACGCACGCCCAGGCCCGCGCGATAGCGGAGCGGATGGCCAAGTTCGGCATCAACGCGGTGCGCTTTCACCACATGGACATGCAGCGCTTCCCCACGGGGATCATGCTGGCCAAGGGCCACGACAGCCGGCACCTCGACCCCCGGGCGCTGGACCGGTTGGGATATCTGATCGCTCAACTGGCACGCCAGGGAGTCTATGCGGATATCAACCTGCTGGTGTCGCGGCAGTTCACCCGGGCGGACGGCCTGCCGCCCGAGATTGACGCGCTGGGGTGGAAACAGCGGCACGTGATCGCGATGTTCGACGGGCCGATGATCGAGTTGCAGAAGGAGTATGCGCGGCAGCTTCTGGGGTTTGAGAACCCCTACCGGCATCGGACGCTGGCCACGGATCCGGCAGTCGCGATCGTGGAGATCAACAATGAGAACGGGTTGATCCAGGGGTGGCTGAGCAACGAACTGAACCGGCTGCCGGAGGTGTTCGCGGCAGAATTGCGGAGCCAGTGGAACGCCTGGCTGGCCCAGCGCTACCCAACGACGGCGGCCTTGAAGAAGGCCTGGGGCGGACGGAGTGAGCCGCTGGGAGCGTCACTCCTGATGAATGCAGACTGGGCCCAGGGCCTGCGCGGCTGGGTGGTGGAGCAGCACGAGCAGGCGGCGGCCCAGGCAGCGGTGGTGATGGAGGCGGGCGGAGAGCGGGCTCTGCAGGTAAACGTGACTCGGACCAGTTCGGCCGGATGGCACGTGCAGGTGAACCAGCCGGGTCTGAGCGTGCACAAGGGCGAGCTGTACACGGTGGGTCTGGAGGCGATGGCCGATCATGCCGGGAAGATCGGGGTGACGATGGGCCAGGCCCATGCACCGTGGCAGCCCTTGGGGCTGGACACATCGCTGACGGTGGATGGAACGTGGCACAAGCTGACGGTGACGTTTGAGGCCACAGCGGATGACGCCAATGCCCGGCTGAACATCTCCGGGCTGGGAATGCGCGTAGGCCGGTACGAGTTCAGGAACGTGACGCTGCGGCCGGGAGGCACGATGGGACTGGAGGCCAGCGAAACGATCGAGGGTGGCACCGTACCGCTGGTGGAACATGGCGGGCCACGGCTGTGGCCCAAGGCGACGCAATGCGACTGGGTGCGGTTTCTAACGGACACGGAAACGCACTACTGGCTGACGCTGTCGGACTACGTAAAGAAGGATCTGGGGTTCAAGGGTGTCGTGGTAGGGACGATCGTGGGTTGCTCGACGCCCAATATCCAGGCCCACCTGGATGCGATCGATAGCCACGCGTACTGGCAGCATCCACAGTTTCCCGGCCGGCCGTGGGACCCCCGGAACTGGGTGGTACGCAACGTCACCATGGTGAACACGCCGGGGGGCGTGCTGACGGGGATCGCGGCCCAGCAGGTGGAAGGCAAGCCGCATCTGGTGACGGAGTACAACCACGCCGCACCCAACACCTTCAGCAGCGAAGCCCCCCTGCTGCTGGCGGCCTATGCGGCGTTTCAGGATTGGGACGGGGTGTTCCTGTTCGCCTACTCGCATCGCGCCGATGACTGGGATGCGCAGGCGATGCGGGGGTTCTTCGACATCGACCAGCACCCGACCAAGATGGCAAACATGGTGCTGGCGGCGCAGATGTTCCGCCGCGCGGATGTGGCGCCCGGAAGGGCGTTGAAGGTGGAGGCACTGGCGGCGGCGGCCGAGCCGGAGTTGGTTGTATCGCGGGGACATGCATGGAACCCGGTGAACACCGCCGGCCTGGGCCGGTGGGCGCTGCTCCATCGCGTGGCGCTGAAGCTGGGGAACGCGGGGGTACCGGCGGATGTGCCGCCAGCGCCGCCAGAGACCCGACAGGTGTACACCTCGGACACGGGGCAGTTGGTATGGGACCTGAGCCGGCCGCAGAAGGGTGTGGTGACGGTGAACGCCCCCAGCACGCGAGCGGTGATCGGGTTTGTAGACGGGCGCGAGTTCAAGCTGGGGGATGTGACCCTGCGGCCGGGCAGGACCATGCAGGACTGGTGCACGCTGGGGGTGACGCTGATGCGGGGCGAGCGGTTTGATGCCCCCGGAGCCCGGGCCTTGATCGTGGCGACGGGGTACATGCAGAACACGGACATGAAGTGGACGGATAGCAGGCATGACAGCGTGGGGGACAACTGGGGCCACGCACCGTCGCTGGTGGAGGTGGTGCCCGGGGAGGTGGAACTGCCGGTACCGGCCGCAAGGGTCAGGGCGTTTGCGCTGGATGAGAAGGGGCAGCGCGGGGCGGCCGTGCCAGTGACGGAGCGGGATGGGCACGCGGTGGTGCACATCGGGCCGCCGGCCGCGACGCTGTGGTATGCGGTGGAGGTGAAGTGAGAGGATCGGACGTTTACAGGTTTCAGATTGCCGATGGCAAACTGGTGGGGATGATCGAACGTAAGACCGTTCGTTGCCGCCGGACCGTCCAGTTTCCGGGATAATGCCGAGGGGGGTGGGCGCCAGACGAGCAAGGACTGTGCCCCCTAGCGGGGGCCCTTTCGGAGTAGGTTGCCGGCCCAGGAGTCGACGATCCATGAGACACCTCACGCGGCGGGAGTTTCATCAACAAATGCTGGCGGGCGCGGCGGCCTGCCTCGGAGCCAGTCTGATCGGAACCGGCCGGGCCAAGGCCCAAACGCCCGCAACCCAGCCCGCGGACCAGGCGCCGGTCGATCACTCGACGATGTTCGGCAAGGTCATGGCGGGCTATCAAGGCTGGTACCGGGCGCCCGGAGACGGCTCGGGGCTGGGCTGGATACATTACGGACGCGATGGGGAATTCAAACCCGGCAAGTGCACGGTGGACTACTGGCCCGATGTGTCGGAGCTGGAGGCGGATGAGAAGTATGCGACGGATTTCAGGCACCGGGATGGCAGTACCGCCTGGGTCTACAGCCCCCAGAACCGCAAGACGGTGCGGCGCCACTTTACGTGGATGCGGCAATACGGCTTGGATGGCGTATACCTCCAGCGTTTTGCCAAGTCCACCCTGGCCAGCCGGCGGCTGCGTGACTCACTGGATACCGTTCTGGTCAACTGCCGCGCTGGCGCCAATGACACCGCGAGGGTGTACGCCCTGATGTACGATCTGAGCGGCATGGCTCCGGGCACGCTGCAGCGGGTCGCGGACGACTGGCGGCACCTAGTCGATGATCTGCGCCTGTTGCGGGACCCAAAGGATCGGGCCTATCTGCACGAGGGCGGCCGGCCGGTGGTGGCGTTGTGGGGCATCGGCTTCAAAGACGCACAACGGGCGTACACGGCCGAAGAATGCGGCCGGTTAATCGACTTTTTCAAGCACGACCGCGAATACGGGGGGATGACGGTGATGCTGGGGATTCCGTCGGGCTGGCGCACCGGGACGCGGGACAGCGTGGCGGATCCCAAGCTGCACGAGGTGCTGCGGAAGGCCGATGTCCTGTCGCTCTGGACGGTCGGCCGCTACAGCAACGAGCGGGCGGTGGCCGACCACGCCGAACGCTACTGGGGACCGGACCTCACATGGTGCCGCGCCCACGAGG
>JAJXSS010000194.1 GCA_021784455.1 Planctomycetota bacterium | reverse complement strand
AGCGATCTGACGACCGGCTCGGCAACGAAGGCCTATTCCATTCCGCTTGTCGCCAATGGTAATGTGAACATTTGGGGTGGTACCAACGACGCGCAAGTGGATTACAGCGGCAATGGCTCCCTTCGTCCCGCTTACTCAACACAGCAATTTTCGGCGACCTGGAAGCTCACCAGTCCTGCGTCCACCCCAATCAGCAATTTCACCTGGAAGCTCACAAACCTGGTCCTTATTGGCTATGGCACTACCGGTGGCAATTCCCCCCAACAGTTGACGGTTCGGTACAGCACAGATGGCACAAACTGGACGACGTTGAAGACTTACCAGAACACCACAGTCAACTATAACGGCATTGGTCTTCAGACGTACACTGCGACCCTGGCCAGTCCTAGCAGCGTCCTGTACCTGGGATTCATCGACAACGCGACGTCATCGGCCGACCAGCAAAACCCTCTTTTGATCGCCAATGGCAGCAGCTCCACGTTTGCCATCGTGACCGTCCCGGAACCGGCCACCCTGGGCCTGTTGGGCCTGGCAAGTTCCGGTATCCTGCTGCGACGTCGCAATCGCGCCTCGCCCAGTTACTGATGCGCCCTCCCTCCGAACAGGAGGGAAGGTGCCTTGATGCCGCCGCGCCGATGTGGCGCTGCGTTTCGGACGGGAGATATATTTCCCCTGCCTGAAAGGATCGGTCATGAAAGCGCGACCGTGCAACCGTCACACGGTTGGTTTCACCCTGATCGAGCTTCTGGTGGTGATCTCCATCATCGCCTTGCTGATCGCCCTGTTGCTGCCGGCCCTGAGCCAGGCGCGAGCCGCGTCGCGTTCCATGGTCTGCATGAGCCGGCTTAAGCAATTGGGTATTGCCAACGTGGCCTACGAGGCGGATTACGACGGCACGATTTGTCGGGGGGCGGTGTTTCTGGCGGATCGGATCACGAGGAACCCCGCTTATCCCGGGGGCAGCCCTAATGCCTATGTGTGGGCGGACCTCATCGCACCCTACGTAGGATTTCCCAGTGATCCCATAGCCTTCCAAAAATATGCCAGACCGCAACTTCCAGGGCAGGCCAATAATGTCTTCACCTGTCCCGAGGAACCGCAAGGCAATTACAATGGCATCTGGTCTTCCTTCTACATCAATCCCCATGTGGGCGCCGGCGCCGGCAGCTATTACAACTGGCCGGTGCTCACGATCAGCCAGATTCCCAGCCCAAGCGGGAAGGTCTATCTGGGGGATGGGGCACGCGGCCCGAGCACCGACTTCTACTACGGCTACTTCTATCCGAACATGGTTCCCAACGGCTCGATTGCTTTGCGACATCCCAACAACACGGCCAACATGCTGTTTCTGGACGGACACGCCAAGACTTATGCCTCTCCTCCATTGCCGCAGGGGTATATATTCCAAGACTGTGCCCCCTGGGTCCTCATCAACAGTGCGGCGCCGGCGGGGCTGTGAACTCCCAGCCTCTTGCCGGGCCAGACCCGTGCCTCCCCAGGAGATCCAAGATCATGCGCTCTGACACCGTGGCCCGATGGGTCGTGTGGGTGATGCTGGCTGCGGGTATCCCAGCGCACGGGGCGACGCCGGCCACGCAGCGGGGGGTCCTGCTGCCTTTGCAGGGAACTGAAGTGACAGCTCATCTGGAAGCGCCCAGCGTGGTGTTCCGCGATGAGCCCGTGGTGGTGCCGCTCGAGGTGCGCAATGCCGGGGATCGGCCCTTGCAGGGCGATCTGGTGATGCAGGTGGGCGAGCGCCAGGACACGGTTGCCGCAGGCTGGACGTTGGCGGCGGCTGGGCAGTGGCGACATCGTTGGCAGTTTGCGCCCAGTTCGCCGGGCGAAGTGTTGGTGCAACTGGTCTTGAGGGGGAGCCAGGGGCAGCGCACGACCCTGGCTCAGACCCAGATCAAGGTGCTGGATGAACGGCAGGCGGCGCCGGCCCAGAACGTCTTGCGCAACGCCAGTTTCGAACTTCCCCTGTACTTCAATGCCGACACCATGCGTCGGCCTGCCGAGATACCGTATTTGACTGCCAGACGAAACGGGCAACGTCTGTGGACGGAACTGCCAATCGAGGGTTGGTGGGCCCAGGGGCCGGATGGCACGGGGATTTCCGTGGATCCGCACACACGCCACAGCGGCCAGCAGAGCGTTTGCCTTGCGGCCGGCGACCGACCCGTGGCCCTGGTGTCGGCGCCAGGCCGGTGGCTGCCGGCGGGTGATGTGACCCTCAGCGCCTGGGTCAAAGGGCAGCAAGCCAAGGGGCAGTTGCAACTGGACCTGGTCGATGCAGACGGTCAGATTCTGTCCCAGGGCGCCGAGGTTCGCCGAACCGCGGAGTTGCCGCCAAACAGCGACTGGACCCGTCTGGTCATCACGACCCACATCGGCCGTCCGATGGAAGCGATCGCACGGATCAGGGTGACAAGCGGCCGCGTGTGGGTCGACGATGTCCAGGCCCAAGCGGCGCCGGCCCCCACCGCGTTCAACCTGCGGCCGGCGGAGTGGATACGCCTGAACCTGCCGCAAGTGCCGGCCGACGAACTGCCCAAGTGGGTGGCGGGCGACAAAACCCCGCACCTACTGACCGTGCAGTGCGATTCGGATGCGCCGCTGAGCGGTTACGTCACCTTGGCCCTGGGCTCTTGGGACAGGCCCGGGACCCATCGGATCGGGCGCGTGGAAGCGGCCCAGTTGCGCGACGGTCATGTGGTCAAGATTCAGTTCACAACCAGCACGCTGCCTGCGGACGCCTATGTCATTACCGCCGATTACCATCCGGACGATCAGACGGCGTGGCTGGGTGCGGCCCAGTTTAGGCCCTTGACTCTCAGCGGGGGGTCGGCCTCCAGCAGCATGCTGCGCTCGCATCAGGCCATCCGCCTGGCCATCATCCCCGACTACCAGCCGGCCCGGCTCTTCGGTGTGGGCAACGGGATGCTCGACACGAGCGGCGACTGGTACCAGGGCTATAACATCCGCGACTATCAATGGGCTGGGAAGCTTGGTTATATCTGTGATCGCGGGCGCTACAACCAGGACAAGGGTTATCTGATCGCCGCTGGCGCCATGCCCACCCACCGCATGGAGTCCCTGCGTGCGGATGCGGATGCAACGCACAATGTCGCCATCGACAATCCGGCCAGGCCCGGCGTGCTGGACCTGTGCAACCCACTGGGCCATGCCCAGTTCCTGCGACAGGCCCGTGCGATCGGGTTGCAGAACGGAGGCAATCCCCAGATCGCCTCTTACCAAATGTCGAATGAGCAGCCGTTCTATAGCCAGGACGGGATATGCCCGACCCAAGATGCCGATGCCGCCTTTCGTCAGTGGTGCCGGGATCGCTATGGCCGATTGGCCACGCTGAACCGGCATTGGGGCACAACCTACACGTCCTGGGACCAAGTGGACCAACCGCTGTCGGCCCGCACCCTGGACACCATCCGCCGGGGCAAGAAGTTGACGGGGGCCGCCGCCGTGGCTTGGACGGCCGTCTACGGCCACATGAACCAACAGGCCAACGCCATCATCCAGTCCATCCCCGGGCGTGGCCTGGACTGGTATCGTTGGCGCACGGCCCGGTCGCTCCAGATGTACCGGGAGTTTCGCCAGGAAGCGCGGACGGTGGACAAGAAGACGCTCTACAGCACCAATCTCTGCTGGCCGAATTTCTGGCCGCAGATGGCCATGCCCTTTTTCCGCGCCATGGATGTCACGATGCTGGACCTGGAGTACTCCGCAGGCCAGGGCGGCAGCCTGGGCACTCCGTCGGAGATGATGGAGATGCTGGAAATGTTTGAGTCCAATGCGCCGGACAAACCCTTGTGGGGGATCGAGGTGTACACTCAGCCGCAATGGCCGGCCGCCGCCACCGCCCTGCAGAACTGGGCGATGATCGCCCATGGCGTCAGCAACATCCTGCTTTTCGGCTGGCGCCCTTACGCCGACGCCGGACGTGTCGTGGGCACACACGCCTGGGAGCGACCCAAGGCGCCCCCCATGTGGTGCATCCTCGACAACGACGGCACCGAACTGCCCAGTTTTCACGCAGCGGAAAAGAGCTTGCGGGAGATTCAGGACTTCAACCGGAAGTTCGATGGGCTTTCAATCAAGCGCTATCCCGCGACGATCGCCGTTTACCTCTCGGATGATTCATCGGAATACCTCAGCTATCTGACGGGCAACAAGCCGTACGCGACCAGCCTGACGACCTCGCGCAACACGCTCCTCTACCTGATGCGCATGGCCGGCCTGCAAGTGGACTACCTGGACGATCAACTGCTGGCGGAGAAACTGCCGCAGTATCGCACCCTGATTCTTCCACCGACGCCCTTGTTGAGTGACGAGGCCGCCCAGCGGATCGCCGCGTTCGTGCAAGGGGGCGGGCAGTTGGTGTTGGTGGGCGCGGCAGGCCAGTATGATCCCTGGCTTCACCCGCGGACGCCGCTGGGGGGTGAGGCATGGGCCGCGCTGGATTGGCGGGCGCCCGATTATGACAATCACGCCGTCGCGCCGGCGTCGCATTTTTTGGGCCGAAACATCGGGCAACTTGCCGGTGGCCAGCCGATCGTCGATGAACAAGGCCAGACGCTGGGTTGGACGAAGGCTTGGGGCCAAGGCCATGTGGTCGCGCTGGGCGTGTATCCGACTGTCTATGTGCAGAACCCCCATATGCCGGCCGACGCGAGTCAGTGGATGAACGTGATGATTGCTCAGGCACATCTGCCGATCACCGCTCGCTGGGTGCCAGAGAATCGGCCGCGGCCAGAGACTTCCGACTCATACGGGCAGGGCGATCCGGATGTGGAAGTGGTGCTGCGCAAGAAATCCGACGACATGATCTTTGCGTTCGTCCTCAATCAGGGAGGAGCAGGCGCGGGAATGGTGGATTGCCACATTCCGGTCAGCAGCAGCCATCCATGGCATGTCAGCGACGTCTTGACGGGACAGATGCTGCAAACCAGGCAGACCGCCGATGGCGTGCAAACGTCGCTGAAGTTGCCGGCTTGGGGTTATCGCGTGCTGCAATTCGCCCGCTGAGACCGAGGCCGCAACTGTGTTTGCACGGGGAAAGAAATGCTAATCCACCAGCCCCGCAGTCCTTCGCCACGACGCCGCGGAAGCGGATTTCCCCGCCGTGGAGAGCCCCGGCTCGATGGCGTGAGCGGTGCTGCCGGCCAACAGCCCAACGCTGTTCATCCGCGGCCCCAAGGGCCGCAGATGTGGCACCCATGAGGCTTGTGCTCCGGGCTGGCCTTTCATACCACCCGACAGCGCCTCTGCCCAATCGAAAATCGAAAGTCAAAAATCGAAAATTCCTCCCTCGCCCTCCCGCACACCGCGGTCCGGTCCGGCCCAGACCCTGGGGCTCTGCCAGCATGTTCGGGGGCTGCGGTTCGGTGTCCTGGCAGGCCCGTGCTCTGGAAGCGGCAATAAACCCTCATCTCCCCAAGACGGGTGGCCAGGGACACCCGGCCCGCAATGATGGGCAAACCCTGCCCTGGGAGGCAGGAAACGGTCAGTTGCATTTAGAGCCTGATTTCACGATGATCTGGCCGGCCCCGGGCACGGGCCCCCCCGGAATGGGCTGCCGTCAACCTCCCCTGGGATTCGGGGCCCGGCAAGTGGTCCACTGGAAATCCGGCGCGGCACCTGCGGACCGGCAATCCCACCAGTCCCCGCAGGTTTTGGAACAGGAATCATGATGAAACAGAAGTTCAACGGCCGCATCCTGGTCTTAGGCTATGGCTCCGTATCCCGCTGCACGCTTCCCCTTCTTCTGAAGCATCTGGACGTGGCGCCGTCGAACATCACCGTGATGGATTACGCCAGGATCCCGGCCTATGCCCAGGCCGTGCGGGCCCTGGGCTGCCGCTTCGTGCGCGAGAAGATCGAACGCGCCACCCTGGGGGCGCAACTGGGGCAATACCTGTCGCGCGGCGACCTGCTGATCGACCTGGCGTGGAACATCGGCTGCAATGACATCGTGCAGTGGTGCCACGATCACGACGTGCTGTACATCAATACCTCCGTGGAGATGTGGGACCCCTACGAAGGCGCCGAAAACAAGCCGCCTCAGGAGCGCACGCTCTACGTGCGGCAGATGGCCCTGCGCAAGATGATCGCCGGGTGGAAGAACAAGAAGGGCGCCTCAGCCGTGCTGGACCACGGGGCCAATCCCGGCCTGGTGCAGCATTTCACCAAGCGGGCCCTGGCCGACATCGCCGAGAAGTGGCTTACCGAGCATAAGAAGAAGACCGAGCGCCGCGACCTGATTCAGCACGCCTTCCGGGGGCGGCAGTGGAACCACCTGGCTCACCATCTGGGCGTCAAGGTGATCCACATCTCCGAACGCGACACCCAGGTGGCCGACCAGCCCAAGTTGGTGGACGAGTTCGTCAACACCTGGAGCATCGAGGGCTTCTTTGAGGAAGGCACGGCCCCCGCCGAGATGGGCTGGGGCACGCATGAAAAAACGCTGCCCCCCAACGCCTGCGTCCACGCCTACGGGCCGCTCAACCAGATCTGCCTGGCCACCATGGGCATCCGCACCTGGGTCCGCTCCTGGGTGCCCCATGAGGAAATCGTGGGCATGGTGGTGCGCCACGGCGAGGCGTTCTCCATCAGCGACTATCTGACGGTCTGGAATGATGGCCGGCCGCTCTACCGCCCCACCGTCCACTACGCCTACCACCCCTGCGATGCCGCCATCGTCTCCCTGCACGAGCTGATGATGCGCAACTACCGCATCCAGCCCCAGCTCCGCATCATGGGCGATGAGATCACCCAGGGCCAGGACAAGCTGGGCTGCCTGTTGATGGGCCACGATTACCGGAGCTGGTGGATCGGCTCGCTCCTGGACATCCACGAAACCCGCAAGCTGGCCCCCGGCCAGAACGCCACCACCCTCCAGGTGGCCGCCTCGGTGCTGGCGGCCGTGGTGTGGATGATCCAGAACCCGCGCCAGGGGGTGAACCTGCCCGACGCCCTGCCCCACGAGTTCATCCTCAAACACGCCCTGCCCTACCTGGGCCCGTTCATCTCCGAACCGGTCAACTGGTCCCCGCTGGACAACTGGGACAGCGACTTCGCCCGTTACCGCCAGCCCAAACCCGCCCCGGAAGATGCCTGGCAGTTCGGCACCTTCCTGATGCGCGGCAGCGCTTAAGGTCTGATTACTTCTCCGACGAACGACGGGCCGAATGCCTTTCGACGTCCGTCGGCGCGGTGGTGCGCCGAGGAAGGACGGTGCGGGGGGGGTGTTGGTCGAGACGTTAGACGATTACCGTTTGCGTTTCAAGCGCTCACCCGGGGCTCGGATTGGGGCGGTGGACGGAAGGATCAATTCTCACCGAATGATCCAATCAACCTGTTCAGGCGTTCTATTTGCGCTTTTATCGCTTCCGCCTTGTCCTTCAATTGCGCCACATCCACATTATCTTCTTCAACTCGGCGTTTGATCCACGGAGCATCAGCAGCCATTGATTTGATCGAAGCAATTACCTCTAGAAGTGCATTGCAGTCCCTCAGGGCTGCTCGGCGATCATGCGCAAAGCGCAGGTTGGCATCTGCCAACCTGCTGAATAGGCGCTTTATGGCTTCGCGGTCCGTAGCATACGCTTGCACCATCTCTTGTACCCTTGCCTGTTGCTCGCGTGCCGCATCTTCTGCGAAGGTATTGGCTCTTCCACAAGTGGGGTACCCACATCTCGTCGCAACATCGTTCTCTGTATCACATGTTCCTGACGACAGGCCAACCGCGAGAGCTTCTTGTGGCGTTAGGGCGCGCTCAACAATAACCTGAACAATTATCCAAGGGGCCATCGTTGATGCGACGATGTTGAGAGGATGCAGGACGCATCCTTACGCGAACGGATTCGGCGCAAGTACCAACT
>JAJXSS010000193.1 GCA_021784455.1 Planctomycetota bacterium | reverse complement strand
GTATGTCCAGAATCTGCCGGATGGCCGGGTAATCGTCGTGGCGGAAGGGGCCGAGGAACAGGTCCAGGCCTACTTGGACCGCCTGTGCGAACACCTGGAACGCTTTATCCGGGCCAAAACCATCGATCGTTCCCCGGCCACGGGTGAGTTCACCGGCCGGTTCATCATCCGGCATTGACGATGAAGGAACCGCCCAGTCGCCAGAACAAAAGAATGGCCCTGGTTAAGTGGGAATGCGGTTCGTGCAGTGACCGGTCGATCCTCCTGCTCCCTTTTTGATTTCCTTACCCAAGTTCTTCGGTGTTCTATTCTGGGCGATCCTGGCGACTGGGCGGTTCAATCCCAGGGCAAACGCATGTAGGTTTTTACCCCAGGTTCATCAAGACCTTCAGGAGATAGTCGTTATCCCAGCCACAATTGAGCCGCTTGGTGGCGATGCCCACCTTGACGCTCTTTTCGGCCTTGAGCAGATTCAGGGCCATGCGGCATAACCGGCTGTAGTTCTGGGCCCCGTGGCCGGCACGCAGACGGCGTTGATCCTCGTTGAAGCTCACATCCAGGCACCAGTGCAGCTTGTTCTCCACCCCCCAGTGCCCCCGCACCATTTCGCCGAGTTTGTCCGCCCCCACCTTCCGGGGGTCGTGGCTGGTCAGGTAATAGCGGCGCTCCACGCTCGTCTGGCCCGCCGGCCCCAGGACCTCCCGCCGGCTTTCCACGCACACGATGCCCTTAAGTCCGGCCCAGTCATGCCCCTGCTGCTTCAGCCAGCTTACTTCGTCGCTGGCCCACACCTGACGCGTCTCGATCCGCCCGTGATCCGCCTCCACCTGCGGGGCCTTGAGGCGTACCAACTGTGGGTCTTCTTGGGCAATGGCATCGTCAAAGAAGAACTGCACATCCTCATGCAGCGTCGGGTGGTTGTCCTTGACCGCCAGCAGGTAATCCCCTTCTTCCGCGACAATCTGCCGGGCAATCTCCTTCTGGCAGCCCATGGCGTCGATGGTCACCGTGGCCCCCTGCAGATTGAGCAGTTCCAGCAGTTTGGGAATGGCGGTGATCTCGTTGCTTTTCTCCTCCACGGCCAGTTGCCCCAGCACCACGTGGTTCTTTGCGCACCAGACGCTGACCAGGTGCACGGGGGTCTTGCCCCCGGCTTTCTGGAACGAGCGGCGCAGGGTCTTGCCGTCCACGGCCAAGAGACGCCCCTGGCTGATCCTGGCCAAGAGGGCGGTCCACTGCATGAAGCAGCGCTCGAAGGCGTCGGGATCCAGAGCCGCGAATACCCTGCGGAAGGTGTCCCGGCTGGGGATGCCTTGGGACAGGTCCAGGAAGCTGTCCAGCCACGGACGCTTGGCCTTACCCCAGCGCTGCACCGCCTGCCAGTCCCCAGCCCCGCACAGGATGGCCATCAGAGCAATCAAGAGGATGTTGCCCAGACGGTGCACGGTGTTATGAGCGCGGGGATCGGGCAAGGTGTCAAACGAGCGCAGCCAATCGCGCGAGGCCGAGTCGTCCATGACGGGTCTCCTTGGGTCAGGGTTCAGTGGCAGCGCGGCCGCGCGATTCCGCTGCTGATATACCCAGGCCCGCACTATGGCGCAAACGACTACTCCGTCTTCTTATCAGACCCTACATGCGTTTGCCCTGGGTTCAATCCCTGCCTGCAAAAAGCCCCTGGCTGACGTGTGGGGGGTGGGGGTAGCACGCCAGCCAGGGGTGAAACGGAAGAACTAAAGACCTTTTTATATGACATTGATTCTAGCTCTGGTCCCAGGTCATGCAAATTGGCGCTCGTGCTCGTTGCTGAGATTCAATTTCACCCCGGACCCGCAACCCGCATAAGCGGTAGAATGGCCGTTTTCTGGAGCCTTATCCATGAGTCGCAAAGAGCTAGCCCGTCAGGTGGACCGCATCATTGCCGACCAGCCGGTGACCGACCTGCATACCCACGTGTACGCCCCGGTCTTCGGGGCTTCGCCCAAACCCGGGGGTCTGCTGCTGTGGGGGATCGATGAGTTGGTGACCTATCACTACCTGGTGGCCGAGGTCTTCCGGGTGGTTCCGGCCAGCGTGCTGCCTTACGAGAAGTTCTGGCAGATGTCCAAGGCCGCCCAGGCCGACCACATCTGGAAGCATCTGTTTGTAGAGCGCACGCCCCTTTCCGAGGCCTGCCGCGGCGTTATTACCACGCTGGACAAGCTGGGCCTGGACCCCAACGAGCGCACGTTGACCCGCTACCGCCGCTGGTTCGCCGCCCAGGATGCCAGCCAGTACATCGACAAGGTCATGGCCCTGGCCAACGTGGACCAGATCACCATGACCAATGCCGTGTTCGACGACCAGGAGCGGGCCCTGTGGGATAGCCTGGGCCCCAAGGCCGCGGCCGATCCGCGCTTTGCCACCGTCTTACGCTGCGACCAGCTTTTGACCGACTGGCCCCAGGCGGTGACCAAGATGGCGGCCATGGGTTATGCGGTGGCCACCGACCTGTCGGGGGCTTCCCTCAACGAACTGCGCCGCTTCCTCAGCGACTGGCTCAAACGCACGAAGGCGGTGTACCTGGCTATGAGCCTGCCTCCCAGTTGGCGCTATCCCGATCCGGCCAACCCCCTGGGGGACCGCATTGTGCGGGAGGCCCTGCTGCCCGTGCTGGCCCAGGAGAACCTGCCCTGGGCCATGATGATCGGTTCCCTGCGCGGGGTGAACCCGGCCCTCAAGGATGCCGGCGATATCGGCGTACGCGCGGATGTCTTGAGCGTGGCCCATCTCTGCCGGGACTTTTCCGGCAACAAGTTCATGGTGACCATGCTGGCCCGCGAAAACCAGCACGAGTTGTGCGTGGTGGCCCGCAAGTTCGGCAATCTGCTGCCCTTCGGCTGCTGGTGGTTCCTCAACAACCCCTCCCTGATCGAGGAAATGACCCGTATGCGCCTGGAACTGCTGGGGGCCACCATCACCCCGCAGCACTCCGATGCCCGCATTCTGGATCAGCTTATCTACAAGTGGACCCACAGCCGCCAGGTCATCGCCAAGGTGCTCACCGACAAGTACGCCGACCTGAAAGAGGCCGGGCTGAAAATCACCAAGAAAATGATGAAGCGTGATGCGGCCCTGCTGCTGCGCGACAACTACCGGAACTTCATCAAGAAGTAGCCAGCCCGGCGCCCGGCCACGCATCGTCAGACGCCCGTTGCCTCCCGTCTCCCTTGTCTTCAAGAGCAAGGTCCGGTGAGGGTTCTTCGTGCCGGCAAGACTCCTCAACCCGCCTCCCCCCACGCAGACGCGGGGGAGAGAGAGTCAACCGATGAACCTCAGACCCAGCCAGACCCACAGTGGGATCGTCACCAGCGACACGATGCTGGTGCCGATCACCGCGCGCAGGGCGGTGGGCACATCCTGCTGGTAGTAGCGGGTGATGACGATGGGGAACATGGCGGCGGGCATCGCCCCCTCCAGCACCAGCACCTGCTTGAGTTCGTGGGATACGGGCAGCCAGTACGCCCCGGCCAGGGCCACGATCGGCAGCAACCCCAGGCGCAAAACGCAGGAGACGATCACCACGCTGGCGCTCTTGTGCCATTGGGCGCTCTGGAAGTTGTCCGCAATCGTGGCACCGATCAAGAGCAGCGCCAGCGGGATGGCGCACTGGCCCAGCATTGAAAGCCCTTTGGCGATGAAGCCGGGGATATAGGGCGCGGCGCCGCTCAGATTCAACAGAACGCCCGCCACCACGGCCACGGCCGGTGGATTCACCAGCCGCCGCCAGGCGATGCCCCCCTGTCCGCCGGTCAGGGCCGTCACCCCGATGGTCCACATGCCCAGTTCCGTACCCACCATCAACACGCTGAGCACACCCAGGATGTTGGCCTGCTGCGCCGGGGGAAAAACCAGAGTGGCCAGCGGCAGCGGCAGGTAGTAGTAGTTGTAGACTCCCGTGGTGAAGGCCAGGGTGCGCCGGGCGGCGGGGCTTTCCAGGCCGGCGACCTTGGATCGCAGCATCCCCGCCACCAGCCGGGCCAGCAGGATCCCCAGCACCATGAAACTCACCCCCGCCAAGGGCGGCCAGATCAGGTTGGCCGGCTGCTTCAGGGCCTGGGAATGAGTGGTCAGATCCAGGATCAGACAGGGCACCAGCACGCGAACGGTCAGGGCTAAAAGGCTCTTATCGGCCTCCGCGGTCAGCCATTCCAGCCGGCGCAGCACCGCCCCCACCGCCAAGAGGGAAAACACCGCCAGCACGGCCGACGTAATCGTCCACCACATGGGGCCGGGACCACTCCCCTTAAGCTTGGCCGGGACGGTTGCGGCCTTCCAGATCCTGGAGATAGGCCATGGTGCGGTCCAGCTCCCGCTTCAGGTGCCGCACCCGCAGCAGCGATTTGACCCGCGTGATCAACTCCAGCTTGTTCACGGGCTTCGTTACGAAGTCGTCAGTGCCCGATTCCACCCCGCGCTCAATATCGCCCAATTCGTTCAGGGCTGTGACCATCATGATGGGCACAGCCCGCGTGGCCGGGTCTTCTTTGAGCTTGCGGCACACCTCGAAGCCTGACATCTTGGGCATCATGATGTCCAGGAGGATCAGGTCGGGCAGGGCGGCTTTACTGCCTGGCACCAGCGATTCTTCGATGATCTTCATGCACTGGATGCCGTCAGTGGCCGTCTTGATCTTGCAGGGCAGCGATTCCAGGTAAGCCTGGAGCAGTTCCACGTTCTGTGCGTTGTCATCGACAATCAGGATGGTGGATTGGGATAGATCGAACTCTTCCGAGGCGGCCACAGCGGGATGGGCGGTGGGATTCTGGGTCATAATGGGTACTAGCTCCGTAGTATCAAAACGAACGGATCTTAGATGGTAACCGCTCCCGGGTCTGGCGTCGATGCCCTGGCCCCGGTCGGGTGGCCTAGAAATCCCGCCAAGCAGGCATTCCGACCGCCGCTTGTCACTCTTGGCTTGGCCTGAACCATAGCGCTGATCTTATTCGTTTGCGGCCCCTTACGGCATACACCAGGGCGCAGCAGGAAGGTTGCTTTGCTGGCTCGCCTTGGGGATGCAACAGAGTCTCAGTACCATTGAAGGGGACCTCAAAGCGTCCTTGCTGCCATTCTGGCAGCAAAGACAAGCAACGTTCCGGCCTCATTTTATCGACGAAGAGCCTGCCAAATTCTGCAGTTTCAGATTATACAAACAATAATCATAAGCTATTACATAATTTACACATTTACGGTCACTTGATCAAAATGCCCAAATTTAGTACAATGGCAACCATAATGATTCATCAGACGATCCAACCGCGATGGGGCTTGGCGCGAACTAAGGGCCATCCGCCGTTCCTGAGTCGTCCGGTCAGGAAATGGCGATATGTCTTGGCCGGAACATGGCCATCAGGATCGTCGTAACAGTTTTGAGGCGCGCCGCCGAACTCAATCACTCTTGGCGAATCAGTTCCTCCGGGAGATGACATGACCACCACCTTCGCAACTCGTTCTGCCTGGTACGATCGCTGGACTAAACCCGACTTGGCCTCGCTGGTGGAGGCCTTGAAAATGCATCACCGCCGGCAATTCAGCAATTTCATAGAAAAGCTTGATGCTCTGGAGCGCACCGAACAATCCATTATCTGGTTCGGGCCCAGTTGGCGTTGGACGATTGCCTACACCATGCCCCCGGTCGCGGTTCATGGCGGCTCCAATGGACGCAGTGCGCGGAGTTCCAAGGCCAACACTCCACCCAAGGAACCGGAAATTGTCTGCTATCTCGTGCCCAGTGTGGAGAACCCCCTGGTGTGCGTGCCCCTGTGCGATACGGAAGTCGCGGAGGTGTGCGCCGCCAAGGGTCAGTTTGGCCGGTATATCAAGGACGGGGTGGCAACGGCCAAGTGCGCGGTCACCACGCGCTGGGCTACCTGGGCTCCCGCGACTGAGAATGAAACCAAGCAGATCCTGGACCTGATCCGGCGCAAGTACGACAATCTCTGTCGGCAACAGGGCGGGAACCCGCAGGATAACTAACCTTGGACCTGCCGGGGAACCGCACGCCAACTCCCGCGCGGGAGGGGGGTAACGGTGCGCGCATAGCGCGAACAGAGGCGGTGGCAGGCGGGCAGGTGCAGGGCCTCCTCGCGGTGGAGAGGATCGGCCCGCCAAGTCTGGATAAAGCGGTAGCGGCGGCGCCGGGCCAGGTCAGCGAAGGTCATCAGTCCCAGGCCGGGAAGCTGCTGCCAGCCAAGGCGCACCAGAGCGGCCGTGGCCAGGGTGTCGGTGGCGGCGGTGTGGTGCTGGGCCAAGTCGATTTCGTGGGCCTGGCAGGCCTGGGCCAAGCCGCAGCGCCGGCCCAGGCCCAGCATGGGCCGCAGGTACATGGCGCAGAAATACGGCGGCATCTGGCGAAAGCCCGACTCGCCCAGTTCGTAGCGCAGGAAGCGCATGTCAAACGCGGCGTTATAGGCGGCCACCACGCAGCCGGACAGGGCCCGCACCACATCGCCGGCGATGTGGGAAAACGGCGGAGCGTTAGCGACATCGGCATCGGTGATGCCATGGATGAAGCTGGCCGCTACAGGCCGCCCGGGATGGATGAGCGTGTCGAAGACCAGGCGCGGGGGCTCTCCCGGATCAAGGCGCACGATGGCCAGCTCGAGGGCACGGTCCCAGCCGGGCGACAGGCCGGTGGTCTCAAAGTCCAGGACGGCGATGGGGGTCTCAAGCAGAGGCTGGTCGAGGATACCGGGCATGGGTCTAGCCTAATCGTACCCCGGGGGGGGCGGGCTACGGGTGGATCAACCACCGGGGGCCGCCGGCCGGAAGAGATCGTTCAGTCGCGTTCGGCCAGTTCTTCGGCCGCCTCGACAAGGGCGGCTTGTTCTTCGTCCGGCCGAATCTCCCGGAGCGACCCGATGCGCGTGACCTGGGGCCAGGTCTTGGCGCAGGCGGCCACCACCACCAGGGCGCCGAGGCCCCCCAGGACCACCGAGGCCACGGCCCCGGTGACGCGGCGGGACAGATCCGTGCTGGCCAGCCCGGCCGAACCGGCCAGGGCCCCCAGCAGGCTGGCGCTGGCCCCGGACTCGAATCCGCCTAAGTCGTTGGAGGCCACGATAAAGACGTTGTTGACGGCCGAAACGCGCCCCCGCATGTGGTCGGGGGTGAGCACCTGCACCAGCGTGTGCCGTACCACCACGCTGATGTTGTCGGTGGCGCCGATCAGGAACATGGCCAGCATGGACAGCCAGAACCAGGGGGAGAGGCCGAACAGGATGGTGGCCAGCCCAAAGCCCGCCACGGCCAGGAACATAGCGGTCCCGGCGCGTTTGATGGGCGGCAGGTGGGCCAGGGCCAGGGCCATGCAGATGGCCCCGATGGCCTCGGCCGAACGCAGGAAGCCCAGGCCGCGCCCGCCCACGTGCAGGATGTCCTCGGCATACAAGGGCAGCAGGTAGGTGGCGCCGCCTACCAGCACGGCGAAGAGGTCCAGGGTAATCGTGGCCAGGATGACCTTGGTCTTCCAAACGAAGCGGATGCCGGCCAGCACGCTGGCCCAAGACATTTCGATAGCCTTGCGAGCCGGCAATTCGATGTGCACGAGGGCGATGCCCACCACGGCCAGCAGACGCAGCACCACGGCCAGGGCGAAGGCCGGCGGCGTGTAGTCATGGGCCCCCAGAAGCAGGCCGCCGATGGCCGGGCCGATCAGGGTGCCCAACTGGAAGATGCTGCTGTTCCAAGCCATGGCATCGCTGAGGATGTTGGTTGGCACGAGCTGGGGTAAGAGTGCCGACCGGGCCGGCGAGCCCAGAGCCTGGCCGATCGAGGATAGCAGCAGGAAGGCATACAGCCAGTACACGGGGGCGCCGAAGTACACCAGGGCCGTCAGGCCTATCTCGGCCACAGCGCCGATGATCAGGGTG
>JAJXSS010000192.1 GCA_021784455.1 Planctomycetota bacterium | reverse complement strand
GGGCTTTCGGGGGCGACGCCGGGGATAACGCGGGGGGGGCTGCTGGGGGCGTTTCCGGGGGCGCGGCCCACACGGCCACGCCGGCCGCCAGGCTGGTGAACAGGCAGACGATCAGGAGGTTTCTGAGGGTCATGGGGTGCCTTCAGGGCTGGGTTGAGTGGTAGCGGCCGCGTCGCGCGAATAGGTCCGGGGGGCGTGGCAACCGGGGGAGCAGCTTCCCCCATCCGCGGTCTTGACAAAGCCGATGGGCATGGCCCACCACGAGCCTTCGAAGGGCACCGTGGTGGCCATATGCAGCGGCAGGTCGCTGCCGTGGACGGCGTGGCAGGCCTTGCAGGTGCGCCCCTTATCGGCGCGGTTCACGTGCACGTAGTGCAGATTCAGGTTGCCGTTACGGAAGCCGGTCAGGTTGGTGGTGTACTTGGTCAGCACCAGTTCATTGCTGTGGCAACTGAAGCACAGGGCGTACTTATCCAGGCTGAACGAGGTGTAGAAGGTGTCGGGGAAGGCCTCACGCAGCAGGTTGGCCATCTTCCCGCCGTGGATGTCGTGGCAGGCGGAGCAGTCGCCCGAACGCACCGGACCGTGCAGGTATCTCCGCGCCAGCGTCCGGGTCATGCTGGGCAGAGCCCGGCCCGAGGGGGTCTTGAGCTCCTTGTCATGGCACCTCAGGCACAGGGCCCCGCCGCGGGCCCAGAGCAGGTACGGCTCCCGGGCGGCATGGGGCGAGTGGCAGTTGACGCACATCGCCCCTTGGCTCACCGCGCCGTGGGGCACCTTGGCGCCCTTCACGTGCCGGGCGACATCCTGGTGGCACGAGAAGCAGTTGTCCGGCATGGGCTCTTTCAACTGGTGCGGGTAGTCCGAGGTGTGCGGGTCGTGGCAGATCGTGCAGGCTTTGCCGGCCGGCTGATGCACGATGGTGGCCTGCTTGAACGCCGTGGCCATATCCCGGTGGCAGCTCAGGCATTCCGCCGTCCCCGTGCCGCCGCGCAGCAGATAGCGGTTGTTGGCCTCGTGCGGCTGGTGGCAGACGGTGCATTCGCCCTTGAGGTAGGGAAGGTGCGCGTATTTCTTCAGGGCCGTGCTGTGGCACTTGCCGCACAGGCTTTCCACCGAATCGGTCACCAGCAGGAACTTGGCGTTGGAGGAATGCGGATCATGACAGCCCAGGCAGCCAGCCGTCGTGACGGCCTTGTGCTCCACGCGGTAGTCCCCGGTGTCGATGTTGGCGTGGCAATAGGTACACATGGCATTGCCCTGGCGGATCAGGGGATAGCGGTGCCCGCCCTGGTCGGGCGCGTGGCACGCGTTGCAACTGGCGGTGGCGCCGTGTACGTAGGGGGCGGATCCGATGCGGGTGTGACAGGCCGGGGTGACGCAGGCGGCCCCTTTGGGCAGGGGCCCGGTGGGCTTGGGGGCCGGCGGCGCAGGCGGCATCGAGGCCACGGCCGCCACGCCCAGGTCGCTCGTGAAACTGCCGTTATAGCTGGTAGCTGAATCCGCCCTGGGCTGAAGCTTTCCCGACTGGGTAGCCGGGACCGCCGGGCGGTGCTCGCAGCCCGGCAGGCCTAGGGCGGCCAGCCACAAGAGCGCGATCAGGATCGCGCCGGGCGCGGCCCGGCCGGCCTGCCTGCCGGGAGCAACCTCGTGCTGTTCCCTTCCGCCCGTCATCGCCGACCGCCTTTCGCGGCCACGGCCGATCCGGTGGCAGGCGGGGCCTTGGAAGTAGCCCAGCCCCGGCTCTGACGCACCATCCCCCGGCCGTTTGGGGCGTTGTCCGGCCAAGACCTCCCCTGCGGCAGGCGCGCTGGGGGGGCGGCGCCGGAATCTGGCCCCGCAGCGGCCGGAAGCGGGGAGCGAGGTTTTGCGTCGATGCCCATGGACTGCTCCTACAACTGCGTCAGGCCCGCCCAGATGATGAGCGCCACCATGGCCAGGCCGATGGTCATCGCCACCACGCCCACCACCACCGCCAGCGTCCGCTGCCAGCGCGGAGCCGGGGTCTGCCGCAGGGCGGCCAACTCGCCGTTCTGGGCCAGTCGCTGATACTCCATCGGGCGCTCGTGCTTGAATTCCTCTTCCGCCATCCGGCCGGTGAAGATCACATCGTCCACCGGGAACTTCTCCGGCCGCAGGTGGGCATTGAAGAAGTGCACGGTGAAGATGAAGCTGACCGCCAGCAGGGCTTCGTAGCCGTGGATCAGGGTGGCGATATTGAACATCCAGCCCGGCAGGAACCAGGCGAAGAACGTGGGGAACCACAGCATCAGCCCGGTCAGGCCGATCACCGTCGTCCCGAAGATCTCCGCCCAGTAGTCGAACTTTTCCCAGTAGGTCCAGTGGTCAAACGGCGGGAACTTGCCGCCGGCAAAGAACCAGCGGAACATGCCCAGGCAGTCGGTCACATCCTTGAAGCGCGGCAGCAGCGAATTGGAGCCAAACAGCACTCGCTTGACCCCCACCGCGCGGATGCGCCGCGCCACGCCGCTGAAGTGGACCACGAAGTTGGCGATCAGCACGATGGCGCATATGCGATGGATGACGCCCGCAGCGTACGCCCCGCCCAGCAGATGGGCCAGCACCTTGGCCCAGCGGTGGTCGGAGAATAACAGCGGCATGCCCGTCAGCGTCAGGCCGAAGAAGGCCACAATCATGAGGGCATGGTTGACACGGTCGGTCTTGCGGAAACGGTGGATGGTCCGCGGGGCTGCCGCGTGCGGGGCCGGGCCGTTCTTGATCCGGTTGCGGACCGAACGGATGAACCACAGGATCGTGTGCACACCGAAGAAGGTGAACGTGCCTCCGATCACCAGCATGAAGTACAGCCACACGTAGTGCAGCAAGGGGAAGCGCTTGGCATCGTGGAAGTCGGCGTGCGGCTCGAACTCGGCAAACTTGGCCGTGGCCCCGGGGTGGCATTTCTGGCACACCTTCAGCCGGTGCGTGGGGTACAGGGGCGAAGCCGGGTCGTCCACCCGCTGAATGTTGTGGGCCCCGTGGCAGTCGCTGCACTTGGCCGCCCGCGTCGAGCCCAGGGCGTTGACCTGCCCGTGGTAGCTCATGCGGTAGGCCTTGTAGAACGAGGCATCGCCCGGCCGGCCCTTGGGGCTGGTGTTGTGGCACGAGCCGCACTCGTTGACGATGTCCAGCATGAACCCCGGGGTGCCCGTGCGCGAGATGTTGTGGGCCGTGTGGCAGCTCGTGCACACCGGGGCCTGGGGGTTTCCGGCCGCCAGCATCTCGCCGTGTACGCTCTTGGCGAACACCTCTTCCACGCCCTGGTGGCAATGCCCGCAGGTCTGGGGGATGTTGGCCCGGTTGACCTTCGAGGTGGGCTGGCTGGAAGGCTCAATGTCGTGGCTGCCGTGGCAGTTAACGCAGGTGGCGGCCACGATCAGGCCGGCTTTCAGCACCGCCTTGCCATGCACGCTCTCCAGGTAGCTCTGCACCATCTGCCGCGAGTTGACCCCGTCGGGCATGGGGTTGTGGTAGCGCATGTGGCAGTTGGCGCAGACCTTGACGATGTTCAGGGGATAGACGGTGGAACGCGGGTTCGACGGGGGCAGGATGTCGTGCCCGCCGTGGCAGGTTGAGCAGGTGGGCGCCTGGGTGTTGCCCCGGGCGATGGCCGCCGCATGGATGCTCCGCCGGAACGCGGCATTTTCCGTCACGTGGCACTTCTGATCACACGTCACCGGGCCCATCTGGGCCGGATGGGGCAGTTCCCTGGCCTGGGTGTGGCACCCCACGCACGCCACCTGCGCGTGCACACTGCCGGCCAGCGTTTCCGGAGCTATGTACAGCCCCGGACGCCGGTTGGGCTCCTTGGGGGCCGGGCCGGGTCCCGGGGCCACCATGCTCAGCCGCTCCTGGGGGGTCAGCTCGGCCATACGCTGCTGCCCATGGCAGTTCAGGCAGCGCCGGTTTTCAATCTCGGAGGCGGGCACCTCCACCGACCGCGCAGTCTGGGCAAGGGTCCCCACAAGGACCACGATGACGCACATCAGCGTCCGATGCATTCCGCGACAAGGTCTACGTTTGCGCTTGTACATTGGGCCTCAACGCCAGCCACCCATGTTTAGGCTGATTCTGAAACCCAGTCGCAACACCCCCCCCGTCTTCTCTGCCTGCTGGGTTCTTGGCCGCCCCTCGGTGGCTGCCGGTCCGAGTCCTGCGCGGGCTGCGCACTACGGGGCCCGGAGCGGGCAGACCATCTCTACACCCCACCGATGGGTGATTCGCATACTGCGTGCCACCGGGAGGATACGAAAAACCGCGGCAATCACAAGAGTACGGACACTGATTTCTCAGAATTTGGAGAATGCCCCCGATCCCTCTTCCCGCCCCTAGGACACTTGCCACCGCCCGTTCATGACTCGGGAACCCTATCGGATTTGCTGTCATGCGGTCAGATGATCGAATCGAGCCGTCATCCTTGGGGCCTGCGGTGGAACGCGTCGGCAGCCCGTCGGCCCTGACGCTGCCATGTCAGATAGGCAACGTGGCTGGACTGCAATCGTCCTATGCTCAACTACTGTCCCAACTGTGGCATGAAACTGAGCGGTGGCGAAACCACCCGCCTCGGCTGCGGCCAAGCGCTGGCCGCAGCCAGCCGCGGCGGCTTCCTTTCCCGCCTCTTCGCCGGGCTCTTCCGGCCGCGGAATCCCGCCGGCCCGACCACGACCCGGGTCGTCACCACGCGTCAGACTTTTCGTATCAAGGATTCCAACCCCGGCCAAGTGAAGGAATACCGCCGCCTCGAAGACCTGCCCCCCCCAGATCCGCCGGCAAATCGAGTCCCTTCAGCCCCGCCGCGCCGGCACCGATCCGCCCCCGGCCGCCACTTACAGGTTCCGTGATGCCTCCGGGGTCGAGCGCACCTACCAGTCGCTCGACGAAATGCCCCCGGAGGTCCGCGCCCTCTTCGATCCGGCTCGCGGGGAGCGGCCCTGACCGCTGATGCCCGTGAATCAGCCCGCCTCACTAGCCCGCCTGAGAACGGAGGACTTCGATCTCGATCGGCTTTACGACGTCAAGGATATCGTCACCGATGTCGAGGTGGCCTTCATCAAAGGCGGGTCCATGGCAATTTTCGTTCTTGCTTCTCCCTCCCGCTCTTTTCCTATTGAGGCCCGCAGGGCCCGCCATCCGCAGATCCCCATCGGGTCTCACGTCCGTTCAGTCCAGAACTGCTATACGCTTGTCGGACTCCCACCACCATCGGCTGCATTGTCCCGGCGCGACCATGAAATCCCCGACCGTTTCCGCTGCGCGGCCAACCACCACGTTAGGACCGCCACCGCTATCGCGGCGCCAATACTGCCAGCGGGATGGGTGAGACCGACAAAGGCGGTGAAGGCGACGGCCAGGGCATCCAGGAGCAGAATCATCCACCAGCCCAGAGCGTTGCGACGCCACACCCCATAGCCCAGAAATGATGCCCAAGCCGCCAGAATAAGGCCATAGATCGCCCCCAACCAGGGGTTGGAACCGCCGGGGTGGCCCACGAGCCCGTGGGCTGTCCCCCTTCCGCCGTGAAATCCCGCGTCCAAATCCAGAACGGCCGAGAGAGCGCCATTCAGGGCGAGAACCACGCTGAATACGGCAACCACCCAGCGCAAAAACGCCGCCATGGGGGCCCAACACCCCAAGGTCGTCCACCAGCGTCCGCGCCACGCCCGTTCCCGTCGCGCGATCAGCCACCACGTTACGAAGATCACGCACCCGGTGGCGACCACACCATCGCTTTGTCCCCGAAGCCCCAGCCAGATCGCGATCGTCAAGGCGATGCCATCCAGGATCAGCATCAACCACCAACCCAGGGGATTGCGATACCAGGTGCCGTATGCCAGGAGAGACTTCAGCGCGGCCACGGCGAAGCTATAGAGGGCTAGCAACCAGCAGTTGGTCCAGCCCAGGGCACGCAGGAACCCATGGGGGGGAGTCAACTTCAGCCCCAGGATGGCCGCGGACAGATACATCAGCCCTGCAACCATGTCTACAAAGGCGAAAAGTATGAGGAACGCCACGACGGCCCAGCGCAGAAAGGCCAGGATGCCATCTACGATGGCATCCCCCCGAAGCACTGGATTCCACCAGTGACCGCGTGCGGGTTTGGCCAGTTCTGGGATGACTTGCGGCGTTGTCATGTACGCTTGCCCGTACTCCCTGATTCGCCGACGTGCGGGCGACACAGCCGCCCCAACCCATCGCCATGCTGAGGCGGTATAGACCAAGCCCTCGCCGCCAAAGCTGAAGCACTCACCAAATCACGCTGCGCCATCCGGGTCTGGGGACAACCGCCAGCCACGACCGGTCGATCACCCTTTACATTTCACCTTTTGCCCCCGACTTTTCACCTTCTTGGCCTACTTTGGGCAGGATCAGGCTGAACGTCGTGCCCTGACCCACCTGGCTGGCCACCTCGATCCGCCCGCCCTGGTTGCGCAGCAGGCTGTAGCTGATGGCCAGGCCCAGGCCCGTGCCCTGGCCCACCGGCTTGGTGGTAAAGAAGGGCTCGAACAGCCGCGGCAGGTTCTCCGGGGGGATGCCCGGGCCGTTGTCGCTGATGTTGATCCGGTAATCGTGGCCGTTGCTCGCGGTCTGGACCTTGATATGCGGTTCGGCCAGCCCGGCCGTGGCATCCAGGGCATTCATCAGGATATTGACCAGGGCCTGCTGCACCGCATGCGGCTGCACCCGCACGTTGCACTCTTGATCATTCCGGGGGCGGGGGTGCTCGATCTTGACCTGGCGCCGCCGGCGGTCAAAGCGCACCACCTGCAGCGCCGACTCGATCAGGTCATCCAGGCCGACCGTGTCCCAGGTGTATTCGGTGGGGTGGGCGAACCGAGTGAGCTGCTGCACAATTTCCCTGATTCGCTCGCCCTGCTGGCGCAAGAGGGCGACGTTTTCCGGCGTGACGTGCTTGTCGTTGCGCTGCATGAGCTGCAGCAGCCCATCGATGCTGGCCAGCGGATTGTTGATTTCGTGGGCCACCCCCGCCGCCATCTGGCCCAGGCCCACCATCTTCTCGTGCTGCACCATGGCCTGCTGCTGGCGGTGCAGCCGGCTCACCAGGGCCCGCACCTTGCGGTTCTGGGCCATCAGCCGCCGGCGGTGCCGGTGCAGGCTGCGCACAATGTGGTTGGTCAGGTAGATGGTCAGCAGCAAGGTGATGCCCCAGCCCACCATGCCCAGTTGCTGCCGCGGGCCCTGGGGCCAGGAACCGGTGATGGCCAGGGCGGAACCCATCAAGCCCACGGCCAGCACGGCCACCGCATAGGCCATCGGCCGGGACATGATCAGGCTGGCAAACACCATGTGAAAGACGAAAAAGCCCAGGAGCGGGCTGTCGGCGCCGCCGGTCCACAGGGTCAGGGTGGCCAGGCATACCAGGTCCGGCACGATCTGGGTCCACAAGAGGGGCCGGCGCGGCAGCAGGGGGGGGTGGCGGCGGCAGGCGGCCCAGAGCGCCGCGTTGTACAGCAGAATGCCCACGCCCAACAGAACCAGCCGCAGGGGCTGGGGATACCACTTAAGCCACCACCCGTCGGCCAGGCCCCCGACAATGACGGTGGCGCCGGCCAGCCAGCGCAGGCCGATCAGCCAACGGATCTGCGTCACGAGCAACGGGCCGGGTTGAATGCCATCTGCGCGAATCATGCCTGGAGTACCGGGGGACGAGCCATCACTTTGGGGACGGGCCGTGGGTGGCGGCGGGAAGGGCGGCCGGCGGGTTGCCCGCCGGGGTCTTTCCGGGGCCGCCTTCGGGGGCGGTCGCCTCCGTGGCCGCCGGTTCCGCCGAGCGTTCCAGATCCAGCATGCGCACGCCCCCCACATAATCGGTCAGGACGATGCGCCGGATGTTGCGGAACGATTCGACCACCTTGGCCATCCGTCCCATGGTCTCGTTGATCTGCCGCAGGCTGTCGGCAA
>JAJXSS010000191.1 GCA_021784455.1 Planctomycetota bacterium | reverse complement strand
CCAGCGCATCCGCCCGTACCGCCGCACTCATAAGAACAACCAGGATCAGAGCCCAACCCAACACCAACCGTGTCTTGTGCCTCATGGCGAAATGGTAGCGGCCCCCGCCAGCCTTCGCACCCTCCGGAAAGGCTCTGCGATCTCCGGGGAATCATGTCCGGCAGCCCCCGCAGGGGGCGTTAGCTTGACCGGTGCGGACCCTGGTGGACAATGGTGTTGTCGGTTGGAGGTCCGGTTCCGCGGGCGGGCGGGCATCGGGCCTTGGATGTTCCTGAACGCATCCGCCCCGGGGAGCGACCGATGGCTCTGACTCAAGGCCAACTCTTCTGTGAGGTCTGTGGCCGGCCCACCCTTCATGCCCGCGAACATCTCAGCGATGAATGGGGTTGCCTGCTGACGCTGCTCACCAGCGGCCTCTTCCTGGTGGCCTGGCTCGTGATCGCGATCTTTGAATCGTTCAAGCCGTGGCGCTGCCAGATTTGCGGGACCGTGCACAGGACGTAGCGCTCGTGCTTGAACCGGGAAAGGAACCACGCTACTTCCCATCGCCTGGGCAGGCCCTCTTGCGTGCGGCGGCCAAAGCCATCCGCATCCTTCACGACAGCTAAAACACCCAGCCGCCCAAGGAGAGCACCATGGAACTGCGGATTGAAGTCGAGCAGGAGGAAGATGGCCGCTGGATCGCCGAAGTCGCGGACCTGCCCGGGGTGCTGGTGTATGGGTCGGCCCGGCCCGAGGCCATTCAACGGGCCCAGGCCCTGGCCCTGCGTGTGCTGGCCGACCGGATCGAGCACGGGGAGGAAATCCTCGAGACTGCCAAGCACTTCGTGGAGGCGGCATGAGCCGGAGGGCACACCCCGGCGACGTCTGACATGCAGGTCCCCTTCCCGGCCGCTTCGGGCAAGCTTTCGTGGCTCCCCCGCCCGAGCCGTCTGCTTCTGTCCCCCGCTCAATCCGCGACCACCCGGCACACAGAGCCAGACCGCTCCACGGCCGCCCCCCGGAAAGGGCCGCCCCCGGAAGGGCTCTTCGGGCCGGGACAACTATTCCGGACCTGGAAGCGATTCAGTCCCGGTTCGTTCCTCAAACACTGATGTGTCTGGTGATTGGGCCCGGCAATCGCCAGTTCAGCGTGTCAGTTTCTCGATCTTGGTCTGGCTCTTGGGTTCGATTTGCGTCTGAATGAAATTACTGGTTTCGGCCGGATCGGGGTTCTTGTGCTGCGCTTCCGTCCGAATGTCGAAAGTCGCCCAGTCAGTTGGATCAGCGAAGATGATCAGCCCAACCCCGAATCGGTCGCACTCCCGCTCAATTCGTTCGAGTGCATCCTCATCCCTAGAATCGTCCGGGTTATGGATAGCTAAGAATGAACGATTGGCAAAGCCCGAGTGCGCGGCGGTTTCGAAAACCCCCTCAATCCCGTAGTTTCCTGCCGGCTTGACCTCAAACGTGGTAACTTCGAGAGATTTGCCCGGAATAAAGCGGTACATGCGAACCGCCAACAGCGTGACGTCCGGGCGGGTCCACTTCCCACCCGTATTTCGCTTGCCCTGGTTAGCGGTTATCTCGCACGCATAGTCCTCAATGTCGTATGCCTTCGTAAACGACGCTTCGATCGTTTTCTTGAACGGCTCATACAGACTCGCCTCATCAGGGTAACCGTTAGTAGGCGGCACTTCTGATTGCGAGGCAAGTCTTACTCGGGAAACCGTGCCACCCTTACCAACCCCACGTTTGAGTACCCCTTCCGAGATAAGGGCGTTTCGGATCACCCAATAGTCATCTTCGGACGCCTGAACCTTGAGCTTCTTCTGGACCTCCGCAGTCCACTGTCGGCGCAAGCTGATGTTGCCGATGGATGTCCCATTTTCGGGGACCATCTCCAACATCATCTCCTTCGCGGACCTTTGCGTTTCCAAGTCCATCGAATTGTCCCTCAGACGGTGATATCCAGTTTGGCCCGTCGGCGGCGGCCATCACGAGAGTTTCGAGAGCAGGTTATCACCTGTGGAGTCGTAATACAAGGAAAGTTGGAAGTTGTGTTGGAAGTTGGAAGTGCCGGAGAGTTCTGAAGCTTGAAGCCGAGACGTGACCGCGCGCATCAGCAGCCCCCTTGCGTATCGGCGGGCCGACGCGGATCGCGGAAGCAATTGCTCATGCCACGGGCTCGCACAGTTGGTCAGAGATCGCTAGGCCCCGATGCCCCTGGTGCACGCGCCCAGACAAGGCCCGAAGAGCCCATCCGGGGGCGGCCCGTTCCAGGAGACAACCGTGGAGCGGTCTGGGACCAGGTTCGAGATGTTCGCACATGCCGACAGCCCGGACGCACAGAATTTCCGGGGGGGGCCTCAAGGCGGCCTTTTCCGAGGGCAATCGAAAATCGAAATTCAAAAATCGAAAATCTCTTCCGGGGGTTCACGCCGCCACGGTCATCTCGCCCCCGGAAAGGTGGGCGCTCACCGGGTTGCAGGCCGGGCCCCTCTGGCCGCGGGGGTTGAACCAGGCCGCCATCAGCCACACCCGGGTGCCCTGACAAAGCGCCCCCGCCCAACTTTGCATCAGAAAGTTAAATATATACTTGACACAGGCCGAAGTTTAGTTTATATTATGTTCGGGTAGTCAACCTGGAGTTTTCCCCGTGGCCGCCGTCCCCGCCAACCCCTTCGCCGCCTCCGCCCCCGGAGCCGCCGCCCTGGCCCAGACCCTTGAGATCCTCCACACCCACCTCCCCGCCTTCGACCGGCCGGCCGGCCCCAACCTCACCCCCTCCCAGGCCCTGGCCCGCCAGCTTGTCCCCCAGGCCTTCGCCAAACTCCAGGCCCTGGCCGATTCACCCCTGCCCAGCATCGCCCTCCGCGCCTGCCAGGCCATCCTCCACTTCGCCGCCCCCAACCGCATCCCCCTCCGCCGCCGCCACCCCGCAGCTCCTTCCCAGAAACGCGGGCCTGCCGTGCAATCGACTCCTTCTTCGTGCCCTTTACCGGCAGAGGCCGAATCTCCGCCCGCTCCGACCACGCCGCCGGCTTCCGCAGCCGCGCCTTCCAGATCCGAGACCAGCGATCAGACACCAGAGATTCCCTCCCCCTCGCTTCCCCGGCTCCGTCTCACCGCCATCCTCATCCTCCTCATCCCCGGCCTCCTGCTCGTTCTGTATCTGGCCCTTCCGTGGGCTCTTCGTCCCTCCCCACCCGCCAGCGTCACCCTCCCGCCCCAGACCCCGCCCCCGGCCGCCCCCCGGAAAGGGCGGCCCCCGTGGCCGTGGAGCGATTCTGCCCTGGAACCGGCAGGCTCGAAGTTACCCGCGCCCAAAAGCGCGGCAAAACTGACAGAGTCGAAACCCCAGACCCCAGACCCTATACCCCAGACCCCGCCCCGCAAACCCTGTCCCCCGCGCCCTCCTACTTCCCACGCTCAAGCAGGATCATCCCCGCCCCCACGCGCGACAGCCGGCGGTTGAGGGCGAAGAGTTCTCCATAGTCGCTGGGGGCCACCATGGCCGCGGGGAAGTCGGCGGTGTAGGTCAGCTTCGCTTCATCCCCCTTCACCGTGGCGGCCATGGCCACCTGGCCGCCCCACAGCGGCTGGGTCAGCGGCTCGGGCAGGCGCAGGAGCTTAAAGCCCTTGGGCAGGTGCACCGTCACGTTCACCCGCTGCCGCGTCGGCTCGCCCAGGTAGAGCGGATTGGAGCGGGTATCGGAGTTCAGCGGCAGACAGCCCTTGAGCGTCTGGGGCACCTGCATGTAGAGGTAGTCCCCATCCAGCACGGCCCAGTGCTTCACCCGCACTGTAAAGGACTCAATGCCCGGGTAGCGGGAAAAGTCGGTCTTGAGCTCGCCCACCGCCTGGGCGTTCTGGGACACGCTGGCCACCGCCTCCTGGAAGAAGCGGCTGCGATCCTCGGGCCGCATCCGGCTGAACTGGCGGTTCCAGAAAGCGAACTGGGTGCCGTAGAACCGCAGGGTCTGGTGGATGGTGGCATCGCCATTGGCCTCAAGCGTGATGGTGTTCCCGTCTACGGTCCTGTGGTGGCTGTCGGGCGGGTTGTGGATCATGGCCAGCTTGCCCCCCGCCAGCTCCAGACCCATGCGCTCATCGGCGCCCGTCGCCCCCAGGGCTGCGTACTGGTCGGTGTCGTTGAGATAAACCATCTCCTTCCCCACCGGCACGCGCACCAGCACCGCGGGGGCCTGCTGGTAGTCCGGGTTGGCGAGCTGGATGTCGCGCAGTTCGGGCACCTTCGAGGTGTCCATGGCCAGTACGAACTGGGGCTTTAAGCCCGCCGCCTGGAGCATGCTGTAGAGCAGCACGGCCTGGTCGGTGGTGTTGCCGTAACCATCCTTCAGCGTGCGGTCGGCCGGGCTGACATAGCTGAGCGGCATGCTGCCCAGATCATCGCCCGCAGCCCGGATGTTGGCGGCTACAAAGTTGCGCAGGGCGGTCACCTTGGCCTGGGCATCGGCCAGATGGGCCGCCAGGGCCTGGGCCTGGGCCGCGGCGGCCGGCTGCCCACCGGCATTCTTCAAAAGCACCGGATCTACCACGCCCGCGTAATCCTTCCAGTTGCCCCCGGAAATAAAGAGCATGGGCACGTAACCCCATTCCGGGGGCAGGGTGTCCTCGGTGTGCAGAGCCGGCACATTCTTCGCCGTCCACTCCCAACCCTCCCCCGCCCCCGGAATGGGCCCCGCCCCCGGAAGCTTGAGTTCGTGGGCCGTCACCACCGGGCGGCCATCGAGCATCCCGTGGATCACGTGCCGGCTCAGCTTCAAGCCGGCCGGGGCGGTCACGCGCACGGTCTTGAGCCCGATGGGGTCGAAGGTGCGGAAAGCCTCGCGGATGGCCACAAAGGGCCGGTCCTTGAACACCCGGGTGATCTGGTAATGCACCGTGCTGCCGATCTCCACCGAGGGGAAGCTGACCACCAGCACCTTGTCCACCGGGTAACGCGGGGCGCTCTGGTCGGAGGCATCCATCACACTGACTTCCCCCGGGGCGATGTGGTGCACCACCCCCTGGGCCGAGGTGACCACCGCATCATCCAGTTTCACCGACTCCCAGGCCGGGTCGTAGGCGATCTTCAGCTCCGAGAAATGCTCCTTGCCGGCATAGGTCAGGACCTTGAAGGTGACCGCGTGCGTCTCTTTCCAGTTGTGGGCATCGGCGATCTGGTAATCGCTCTGGGAAGAAAGAATGTCGATATCGCTCTGGGCCGCGGCCGTTCCGGGGGCGGGGGAAGTTCCGGGGGCGGGGGCATTCCGGGGGTAGATGGGCATTTTGCGCTCGTCCAGTTCCATCATGCGCAAGGTGTCTTTCAGAGCCCCATATTCCTTGGGAGACAGTTCTACGGTCTTGATCTGGAACTCATCATCAGCCTGGAAGGTGTGGCCGGTCTGGGCCCAGTGGGCCTGCCACGAGAGGGCCGCATCCGAGAAACCCTTGGAGGTGGGCATGGCCACGGGCGGGCCCAGGGCGGGGTCCAGGTCGATGTGGACTTCTTCGTGCACTCCGCAGGCCGAGTCGATGATCAGGGGGTACTTGCGTTTCTTGAGGCCGGTCTGGCCCAGGATGAAGTTGACCATGCCCACGTGGTGGCCCAGCAGGGGCACGGGGAACATGTTGAGGCCCCCGCCGGGCACCAGGGCCTGGGGCACCTCGTAATCCAGCCGGGCGCTAAGGGGCTCGGCGGTGTTGCGCAGGTCGGCGGGGCGGATCTCGACATCATCCAGCCGGGCCCCGGGGGCGATGCGCTGCAGCACGCTTTCAAAGTAGCGGCGGCGCTGGTTGGGCTGGATGCTGGCGAAGTAGCCGCGGTAGGCGTTGTCGTTGATGCCCTCGAAGGCCAGCTCCGTGCTGGCGTGCAGGTTGCCCAGGGCATCCAGCCGGCCGGTGGTGCGGATCTGCATCAGGTTCTGATCGGCGGGCACGATGGGCGTGGTGCGCAGGGGGTCGCCCTGGGGGGTGGCGACCAGGTAGCTCTTGTTGCTCAGGTACGAAGGCAGCAGCCGGCGGGTGTTGTCATCGGTGGAATCCATCAGCAGGTAGTGGCCATCGGGCTGGCGCACGGCGGTGATGGCGTGGTCGAAGTAGGGCTGGGGCACCTCGGAGTCCTTTTTGACCCCGGTGTCGACCAGCACCGGGTAGGCCTTGAACCCGGCCAGGCGCAGCATCTCGGCCAGCAGGGCCGCCTTGTCGCGGCACACCCCGTACCGGTCACTAAACGTGGCTGCCACGTTCCGGGGGTCGTAGCCGGGCGACTGGGCCTCGGCGGTCAGGCCCAGGTAGCGCACCTTGTGCGACACCCAGGTGAAGATGGCCTGGATCTTGGCCTGGTCGCTTGGGGCCCCCTGGATAAGCTGGGCCAGCTTGGCCTTCATGGCCGCATCGGGTGTGTAGTGCGGCTGGCTCAGTTTCCAGTACCAGCGCGAGATCGCCTGCCAGTCGGGCACGGTGCTCACCAGGACCCGCTGGGTGACGGTTTCGATGGGCGGCATGTTGGGCTCGGGGAACATGCGCGGCACGTTGTTGGCCTGCCAGCGGTAGATGATCGTGCCATCCTGGTGCACCGGCTTGTCCGTCGTGATGGTCTTGTCCACCGGGTCCTTCATCGCGATGCTCACCAGGGGCAGTTTTTCCGGGGCGATGATTTCCACCTCGCTGTGCACAATGGGCGTGGTGCTCTCGAAGCTCAGCCAGTCGCAGAAGGTGTTATGGACCTGGGCCTGCACGATGTGGTCGTAGGTGATGAAGTGCAGCGTGTCGCCCACTTCGAGCCCCGGCACGTTGACACGGATGACTTTTTCGTTGGGGTTGTAGATGTTCTCGCGCATCTGCCCGGGGCGGATCATCACCTCCGAGTTTTTGGCCACATCGATGGGCACCACCTGGCCGCCGGGCTTGATGATTTCCAGGAGGGGAATCCGGCAGTCCTTTGCGAGCTCATAGGGGATGGTGAAGTAGCTGGAGAAGGTGGTGTTCTCATCGCGCCCCTTCTCGGTGAGGATCTTGGTATAGCCTTCCGCCCACTCCACATAGGTGCCATCGGCCTGGTAGTGCACGCGGTCCATGCTGTCGACGATCACCTGGTTGGCATCGGGGTACTTCTGGCTGGTCACGGTGGCGGCGGCGGCCAGGGCGTGGGCCCGGTTAATCAGGCCGTGCGAAAAATCCGCCGCGGCCCGGGCACCGGCCACCGGCAGGGACAGGAACAAGGCAATCCATACGAAGAACATCAGACGGGGATACCGATTCACAGTCATCTCCTGGGGTGAAGCTGACGGGCGCCGGCGGGGGCAAAAACCCGACTGTGCGACTCCTGCAAGCAGGAATCCTAGGCTCGGGCCCCATGGGCAGTCCCGGAACAGCCCGGCCAACGTCACGGCCGGACAGGGGCCTCGATCCGGGCGGATAGTTCCTCGACGCTGGCACGGCCATCCCCCCGTCGATCCGGCTGCATATTTGGTACGGATCGCCCGCGCAGCGGTTCGCGGGTGTTGGAGTTGTCACCTGTCACCGTTCGCCGCGCCGGCCGCTGGCACGGCCGTCCGATCTTTCGTAAAATCTTCACCCGCTGCCATCTTAGCTCAGCGGTAGAGCAGCGCTTTCGTAAAGCGCAGGTCGTGGGTTCAAATCCCACAGATGGCTTTCCCCCCCCCCGGAATTCTTCCGGAATTTCCCTTCGCTCCCGCCCCCGGAATATCCAGGGGCACCTGGAGCGCTCCACCGCTTCCACCAGGTCCTCAACAACCGCAACGGCCGGCCCCGGGTGGGCCCGGAACTTCAGCAGGCCATCGCGGCTCGGCGATCCCCTCGACGGTCACGCCGCCACTCTCAGAAAAAGCCTCCTCAGCAGAATCTGTGGGTGAGTTCCGGCTCGGGTAGCTCGCCAAGCTGGTGATATAAGGCCACTTCGATGGCCTGGAAGGTGCGGAAGCCAAACGCTTT
>JAJXSS010000190.1 GCA_021784455.1 Planctomycetota bacterium | reverse complement strand
GAGAAAGAAGAGTGGGTAGGAGAGGATCAGGTCCGGGGCCTGATGGCGCCGGCTATGAGAAGGGCCGGGGTCTCGGCCCGGGAGCAGAGGCAAGATCAGCCAGGGAAGGGGAAAGCGGGCATTTCGGGAGGTACGGCCGGTCCGCCCGCCAGGGGGGCCGGGGGGGGCGAGCTTTTAGGCCGGGATTTGTTGATGCCGCTGTTTCTGGTGGGAGCGGCGCTGTACGGATACACGTACATCGTGCAGTGGCCGCTGACCACACCGGAGCGGGCGCTGGGGTGGGTGATCAGCGTGGTGACGTTTGTGGGGGGTGGGCTGCTGCTGAGCCGGCAGGGGTGGCGCCACGAGCGGTGGGTGGCGGCGGGGGCTCTGGCGGGGGCGCTGGTGCTGCTGACGCACGGGCAGATTGAGATGACGTTTTACCATCCGGGAGCGGTGATGATGGCGTGGTTCATCATGGGATTGGCGGCGGGGACGGGTCTGGCCCTGCATCCCGAAGCGGGGCCGGTGGGGGATGGGGCCATTGCGGGGGCGGTTTCGGGGGCGGCGCCCCAGCGGGGGGTGTGGCTGGCCCCGGCGGCGCTGGGGGTGGCGACGGTGGCGCTGGCGGCGGGCTTTGCCTGGCCGGTGCACCAGCAGCAGCAGCAGATGCGGGGAGCGGTGGCGGCGGTGCGGGCGGGAGATCTGGACACGGCGTTGCGCGACCTGAAGCGGGCCCAGGCCCTGCTGCCGCGGGATCCCGTGACCTACACGGCCGAGGTGGAAGTGGAATTGGCGCCGCTGGCGGGGGTGATGGGCGGAGGTCCGGCGACGCGGCAGGACCAATTGGCGGCCGAGTATGGGGTGACCCAGGCGCTGGATACCCTGGCCGAGGCCCGGAAAGCGGGGCTGGAGGATCCGAGCCTGCTGCGGGCCCGGGCCCAGGTGCTGCAAGTGGCGGCCACGCGGCTCAACGCGCCCGGAGCGGCCCAGGAAGCGGTGGCGGCGTGGCGCCAGGTGGTGCAGCGCGAGCCGTACAGCGTACAGAGCAATCTGCAGTTGGCGGATCTGTTGTGGGAGTTGGGGGAGCGCGGGCTGGCGCAGGCGGCCTATCGGCGGGTGTTGGCGGTGGATAAGGATGCGTATCTGGACCCGCTGGCGCAGTTGAGTGGGCAGGAGATGCGGCGCGTGCGACGGCGGCTGGGGTTGGCGGCGACCCGGCCGTAGGTTTGGCCCGGGCCGAGCGCCTTCGAGGCTGGGGGTGCGGAGGGGTTGTCTGGAGGCGTGCTGCGCTAACGGGATGTCGGGCCGGGGCCGAGCGTCAGGTTAGAGGGTGTGGGTGGGGAGAGTGGCCAGGCCGGTGTCGGCACGGATGGTTTGGGCGAGGGTCTGGGCATCATGGGGGTTGGTGGCAATGGTAAAGAGGGTGGAGCCGGAGCCGGTGATGTGGACGGGGCGGCGGGCGGCGTGTTGGGCGGCGAGGCGAGCCTGCCGGAGGGCGGGGACCACGTGGCAGGCGGGGTCAGCCAGATCGTTGAACGGGGCATCCGAGGCGAGGGGTATCTGAGAAGTCAGGGCACGGACCCGGGGCAGGTCGGCCGCCTGGCCGGGGGACAGGGTCTGGTCGAAGGCGTGGTAGACCGGGCCGGTCGGGGTGCCGAAGGGAGGGAAGACGAGCACCAGGGAAATGGCCGGGCGGGGGGGCAGGGGTTCGATGCAGTTACCCACTTCGGTCACGAGGGCGGCCGGGCGGCCACGGGCGACGTGGATGAAGAAGGGGATAT
Source organism: Planctomycetota bacterium (assembly GCA_021784455.1). Classification (GTDB taxonomy): domain Bacteria; phylum Planctomycetota; class Phycisphaerae; order Phycisphaerales; family Phycisphaeraceae; genus JAJXSS01. The sequence continues at coordinate 6,188 of JAJXSS010000190.1, read as the reverse complement.
CGCTGCCGAGGGTGGCGGCGAGTTGGCAGAGGGTGTCATCCGAGAGGCCCAGGCCGAAGAGGTCCTTCAGACCGGTGAGAGTGAAGGCAGCATCGGAGGATCCGCCGCCCATACCGGCGCCGGCGGGGACACGTTTGCCGAGGGTGAGGGCGACGGGCAGGGGCCGGCCGGTGTGGGCTTCGAGAAGTCTGTGGGCCCGGAAGCAGAGGTCTTTTTCGATGGGCCAGTCCACGCTCTGAGGGCGTGGGCCCTCGGGGCTGAAGGCGAGGTCGAAGGTACTCTGGGGGCCGGGAGTCCGGGTGAGAGTGAGCGTGTCGCCGAAATCGACGGCCGCCATCCAACTGGCGATGGGGTGCAGGCCGGCCCGATCGGGGCTGGGGGCGCCGACGGACAGGGCGAGGTTGATCTTGGCGGGGCAGAAGAGTTGGAGGCGGGCTTGGGGCATGAGGTGGAAGTGTAACGGGAGGCAGGGGCAGGGGGAAGATGGAATAGGTCCTTTCGGGCTTGGTTGGCAGGAGGCCGATTGTGGGCTTTGGCATGGGTGGGCAAGCCACCAGTGCCATCCCGCCGGTGGCATCTGTGCGCATGCGGTCTGGTAGATTCGGCCCTGGCCGACCATCCTTCTGGCTGCGGGCGCAGAGGGGGTCGGTGGGGGGCGAGCTGGGAAATCAATAGGTTCGGCCAGGGCCGAACCTACAGGAGGTAGGCGCCCCCGGAGGTGGTGGTGATGGGCTCGGCGGGGTCGGCAGTGGTCGGCGGAGGGGAAGGCTCGCGGGGGAGATCGACGCGGACGGGTTGGACGATGAGCCGGCCGGGAGTTTCGAGGGTGGGCAGGGGCGTGGGCGGCAGGACGACCGCTGCGGCGGACTGCTGAATGGGGGCGGCGCCGCAGCAGATATCGGCGTGGATCAGGGCCCAGGCCTGGCGGGCGGGATCAGAGCCGCCCAGGTCGCCGGCCCAGCCGGCGAGGATGCGTTGGACGACGGGGGGCAGAGCATGGCCGGGGGCGGCCTGCAGGGCCGCCAACCAGAACATGAGCTGGTAGGTGGCCCGCTCGGCGGTGGCGGCCTGGCGGTACTGCCGAGCCGTGATGGTGTAGGGCTGGCCGGCCTCGACCGCGGCCGCGACGGGCTCGAGCAGTTGCTGGGTGACGGTGCTGAGCAGGTCGCGTTTATCGGTGAAGTAGCGGTAGATGGAGCCCACCGCGCAATTGAGTTCAGTGGCGAGGCGGCGGATGGTGGTGCCATCGTAGCCGACCTCTTGGAGGCAGCGCGCGGTAACGGCGATGATCTGGGCCCGGCTCAGTGGTACGGGGGCTGGCGCAACAATAGGGGCCACGGCTACGGAGAGAGAAGCTAACCCATCCTGGGTCTTCAAAGGGCACCTCCATGCAACGGCGCCAATTTCAGGCATGGCGGGGCGGATGTCAAATGTGGAAAATGGACGAGGACATGGACGAGGCATCCCCCTATCGCGAATTGGCGCGGCAGATGGTGGAGCGGCAGATCCGGGCCCGCGGCATCCACGATGAGCGGGTGCTGGATGCGCTGGGCAGTGTGCCGCGGCACGAGTTTGTTCCGCTGGAGCGGCGGATGGAGGCGTATGCCGACATGGCCCTGCCCACGGCCGAGGGTCAGACGATCAGTCAGCCCTACATGGTGGCGATCATGACGGCGCTGCTGGATGTGCAGCCGGGGCAGAAGGTGCTGGAGATCGGCACGGGCAGCGGCTACCAGACGGCCATTCTGGCCCGGCTGGGGGCCCAGGTGGTGAGTGTGGAGCGGTCGGCGATCCTGGCCCGGCAGGCCCAGGCGACGCTGAAGCGTCTGGGGCTGGATGGGGGCGTCCATATACATCAGGGCGATGGCACGCTGGGCTGGCCGGGCGATGGGCCGTACCACCGGGTTCTGGTGACGGCCGGGGCGCCGCATCTGCCCAAGGCTTACCAGGCGCAGGTGATTCCGGGGGGCCGGGTGGTGATTCCGATCGGCGACCGGCACACGCAGCAGCTCGTGGTGTTTGTGCGCCAGGCGGAGGGATGGTCGAGTTCGCGAGGGATCCAGTGCTGCTTTGTCCCCTTGTGCGGGGAAGATGGTTGGGCCCCGGAAGGGGCGTGAGGAAGCGGGGGGTATCCCGGATTAGCAGGACCGCGCTATCGCGGCTCAAGTTTGGCGTGGCCGGTGGCTGACAGCCAGGGAACATACCCTGGAGACGGCAGATGAACGGCCAGCAGATCGCATGGTTGACACCAGCGATGTCGGCGTTGCTGGAGCCTTACACCCAAGCGGCGTTCCCCAGCACGTGATCGGCCCGGCACCTGACCCACTAGACCCTGGGCCTGATGCTGGATCTGAGTCGTAAGAGCCTTGAGCCCATCGTCCTGACCAGTGGCGTGGCGGTGCGAACGCTGCAGGAGTTGCTCTCCCCCCTGCCCTGGGACCACGCGGCCGCGCAGCGCCTGCTGGTGCGTCAGGTGACTCAGCGTCTTTCTTACCGGTGTAGGTCATCCGGACCACACGCAAGGTCACCGGCTGGCTCCCTCCCGAAACTGCGGTTGTCGGTGAGAACGAATCACAAATACGCAAAGTGGTTGTAGCTGAAATTGGAATCGCTTGTACAGTTACCCTTGACTAGAAGATAACAGTGCTGTAAGTTACAGTGTTGTAAGACGGAATCGGCAGCTTGGCTGAGATCATTCATGCCGCAAACACTGCCCAACACGATGCACTTCAGGCTGGCCCTTCAACTGCGTGAGCAGGTTCGAGAGCTGGCCCCTGGGAGCGAGTTACCTACCCAGCGCGAGTTGATGCAACATTTTAAGGTATCTCAACTTACGCTCGAAAAGGCTCTGGCCAGATTGCGTCGTGAAGGGCTGGTTCATCGGCCGGCGGGCAAGCAGAGGCTGGTTCGGGCCGACCTGTGCGATCCAGCCCTGCGCCGCATTATTTTCGTCCGGCCTGACTACCCGTCCGACATATTTGAGGCCATCATTCGCATTGGGGTGGAGGCCGGCCATGCCAAAGGGTGGGGATTCGATCACATCTATTTTCGGGATCTGGCCCACCTGGATTTGGCGCGGGCGATTGGCGACAACGATGCGGCCGTCCTGCAACTGGGGGATGTGATGCCCGACTCGCTGCGGCGCGTTCTGCGCCGCTCGCGGAAACCGGTGGTGTTGGTTCAGGAATCCGGGGCCCAGGCCGGGATCTCAAGCGTGGCATCCGACGACGCGCGGATGGCAGAAATGGCCGTGGAGCACTTCGCAGCCCTGGGCCATCGCGAGGTGGCGATGCTGCTGCCTTCGGATCAGGGCTGGGCCATGAGCCAGGCCATAGCCGGCTGGCGCAAGGGCGTCACGGGCATCCTACGCGCTGATCCGGAGCGCTGGCTGATCAACTGTCATAACCAAGCCGGCCAGGATGCCATGGCCCTGGCCTATAGCACTTTCCGGAATTGGCTGGCCCAGCACCCTCCGGTGACGGCTCTGTACGCCGCCACTACCCCAATGGCTCTGGGGGCGCTCAGGGCCCTGCGTGAAGCGCACTTCAACGTGCCCCGCGACATGTGCTTGGTAGTGTCGTGCGGCCTGTCAGGTATGGGGCCCTACCTGGCCCCGCCGGCCACGGGCCTGGAATACGACCTCAAAGAATACGGGCACCTGATGATTGATGCCCTGGAAGCGGCGATGACCCGCCCGGAAGAACTGCCCAAGCATTACACGCTTAAACCCTATCTGGTGCAGAGAGAGAGCACGGTGCCCCTGGACCAGATGGCTCACCGAACCCCCCGTTAATGGAGGAGCCTGCCGTGTTTGGAAAGACCGAGCCATGTCGTGCCTATCGCCAGAAGGAGAACCAGATGATGTGTCTTAGCCATTGTGCGTCCCAGAGTCTGGATCGGATCTTGACGTCTCACCATTTACTGGAAAGGGAAAATGCCATGTCACACAACGGATGTCGGCGGTCACTGGTTTCGCGCCAAGCGCGGCGGATGGCTCTTTTTTGCGTGGCCATCGCGGCTGCGACAGCCGCCGGGATTGCGCTGTCCGCGCCGCAAACCGTCCAGGCGGCCACCTATACCTGGGCGGATACCAATGTCAGCGGCAATCCCACTGGAACGACCCTGAACTGGTTCAATCCGACGCAGGGAACTTGGACCGGCGGCACGCCTGTCAGCAGCAATGCGAATACCATCACATTCTTTGATACAACGGCCTTGACCCCCGGCGGGGCCTACACGCAGACCTCAAATATCGACAATGGTGGAAGTGCCTTTCAATTGGGCACCTTGACTCTTGTTGGCAAGGGCAGCGCCACCACCGCCCAGCCGGTGGCGATGACCATCTCCGGTGATGCTCTGAACTTCTCCGCCGCCACGGGCACGATCAATCTCAACGGCACCAATGGGTCTGGTACGTCAACGCTCACCTACAACCTCAACAGCAACATCGAACTCGGCACCGCCACCACCAACGGAGCCCTGACCATCACCGGCAACGGCACCGCCACGTTCAATATCGGCGGCGTCATCAGTGAGTTGAAGGCCGGCGGAGGTAGCCTGGTCAAGTCCGGATCGAGCACGGTGACCCTTAGCGGCAACAACAGCTACACGGGCACGACCGCCGTGAACGCCGGCACGCTGATCCTCGCCGGCGCCAATACCGGCACGGGCTCGATCACTGCCAACAATGGCGGCGTGCTCGAGATCGACTCGGCCACCACTGTGGGTAATACGAGCGGCATCACCATCAATAGCGGGGGCATCCTCAAGTCCACTGGCGCCTACGGCACGGTAGCTGGCTGGTTGGGCAGCGGCAAGATCGCCAGCGGCTCCGCGGGTGTCATCGCCCTGACGGGTAACAGCTCTGAAAATATCAACATGAACGGGTTCGCCAACCTGTCGCTCGGCGCGGTGGCCACCACCACCTACAGCGGCACACTGACCCCCAACGCCCAGGCGTACAACCTGGGGGGCCCGACGGGCTACACATTGACGGTTAGCAGCGCTCTGGCTGACAACGGTGGACCGACCGCGCTCAATGCCTCGGGCGCTGGTGGTGCGAATGCTGCCGGCCTGGTCCTCACTGGCAGTAGCAGCTATACCGGCGTGACGACCATCAGCGGGGGCACCGGTTGGCCGAATCTCGGGGTGTCGGTTGGGATCTTGGCCAATGGTGGCAGCAACAGTAGCATCGGCGCCTCGACCAATGCGGCTAGCAATCTCGTTCTTAACAATGGCAACCTCGCCTACGCCGGCTCGGTCAATGCCAGCACCGACCGCCTTTTCATCCTTAACACCGCCGGTACCATCAGCACCACGGTTTCCAAGAATCTGACCTTCACCAATACCGGCGCGATTGCCTTTGCCGCGCCCGATGTGGCCACCACGCTCACGCTAGGCCCCAAGAACGGCAGCACGATCAGCTTCTCGCCGCTGATTCAGGACAACGGCACCAAAACGACCAGCGTCACGCTCTCCGGTAATGACAACGCGGATGAGCTCTTGAACCCCAACAACTCCTACACCGGCGTGACGACCGTTAGCGGTCTGCGCAACGTGCTCACCGTGAACAAACTCGCCAACGGCGGTTCCAACAGCAGCATCGGCGCCTCCTCCAATGCCGCCGGCAACGTCAAACTGAACGGCGGGTACGTGGGCACGCCCGGCACGCTGCGATACACCGGCTCGGGTGACAGCACCGACCGCAACATGACGGTCACCTATGACGGGTCGTATGGTCCGCAGTTCGCCATTGATAACGAAGGCACCGGGGCCTTAATCATGAGCGGCTCCCAGACCATTGGCGCTGCCCCGGTGAATGCCACCAGCAATCCCGGATCCATCGGCCTGATATTGATGGGTACCAACGCCTCCAACCAAGTGAACCAGTACAACGGCACGATCGCCAACTTCACCGGCGGCCAGGCGTTTAACGTCTTCAAGCAGGGGACCAACACCTGGGCCCTGGGCGGCAACAACACCTACACGGGCACCACGACGGTCACCGCCGGCACGCTGCTGATCAACGGCAACCAGTCGGCCGCCACGGGGGCCGTGAGCGTCGCCAACACCGCCACCCTGGGCGGCTCGGGCACCATCGGCGGAGCGGTCACTGTGGCCGCCGGCGGCACCCTGTCGCCGGGCAACAGCCCCGGCCAGTTGACCATGGCCTCCCTGGCCCTGAAGAT
>JAJXSS010000005.1 GCA_021784455.1 Planctomycetota bacterium | reverse complement strand
GCTGCGGCGGGAGACCCAGAGCAAGCTGAGCCTGCCCGTCAAACGCCGCAAGGCTGGCTGGGACGACGCCTACCTCCTTAAACTGCTGGCAGGGGGAATTTAGATGCGGTGGCCCTGTCACACCTCAAGGGGACCGGTTTCTCTTCTTCCTGCGCGGGCTGTCCCCGGTGTACCGGCGCCTGGACCGGCCTCCTGACCCACGCGGCGGCGTGCCCCCCGCAATCGAAAATCGAAATCCCCGCCGCGCCGCGGCGTCTTTGGCGACAAAAATCGCAAAGGACCTTCCCCGGTACAATTCGTTCATGCCCGTGCTGACCGCCGCGCAGCTCCTGCTTATTGCCCGCCAGCACCTCCAGGCCGGCCAGGCCGAAGATGCCCAGGCCCTGTGCCGCAAGGTTTTGGCCCGGGAGCCCCGGAACCCCGCCGCCCTGCATCTGTCGGCCCTGGCCGCCGAACGGGCCGGCCGGCGCGACGCGGCCGCCAGCCTCCTGGCCCGCGCCGCCGTCGCCGCCCCCCAGAACCCCGACCTCCACGCCGAACTCGGCCGGGTCGAACACCTCCTCAATCACCTGCCGCAGGCCCAGGCCGCCTACGCCTGCGCCCGGGAAATTGCCCCCCATCACTTCCCCGCGGCCGTCGGTTTGGCCCGGGTGCTCCATGCCCAGCGGCAGTTCGCTTCCGCCGCCGAAGCCTGGCGCAGCGCCTTGGCCATAAACCCCGGGGCCGTCGAGCTCTATATTCCCTTGAGTGACACCCTCCTGGCCCAGGGAGATGCCGCGGCCGCAGCCCAGGCCTGCCAACAGGCTCTGGCCGCCCGCCCCGCTGACCCCGCCCTTCAGCACAGGCTGGCCGTGGCCCTGGCCCAGGCCGGCGAGCTCGAAGACGCTCTGGCTGCCGCCCGGCGGGCGGTCGATCTCGACTCGGCTTCCGCGGCCGGCTGGGACCACCTGGGCCAGATCCTCCATCAGCTCGGCCGCCTCGAACCCGCCGCCGCCGCCTTTCAGGAAGCCACCGCCCGCGACCCCGCCTGGGCTCCAGCCTTCATTCACCTGGGCCATGTGTACCTAGCTTTGGGCGCCACCGATCAGGCCGTCAGCGCCTACCACCAGGCCCTGGTGCTCAGCCCGGAAGATCCCGAGGTTTTTGCCCGCATCGGGGAGGCCCTCAAGGATGAGGCCCAGTGGGATGCCGTCATCGCCGCCTATCGCGATGTCATCGCCCGCCGCCCGGCCGATCCCCAGGCCTATTTCGATGTCGGTCTGGCCTTTCAGCGCCGCCGCCAGCTCGATGCCGCCATGGATGCCTACCGCCGCGTCCTGGAACTCGACCCCGACCACGTCCCGGCCCGCAACAACCTGGCCCTGGCCCTGAAGGATGCCGGCCGGATCCCCGAATCCATTACCTGCCTGCGCCACATCATCGCCGCCCATCCCGATGATGCCGCCTGCCACGGCAACCTGCTCTACGTCCTGCACTTTGCCCCGGCCAGCGACGCCGGCACCCTGGACGCGGAACACGTCCGCTGGCGCCAGGCCCACGCCGATCGCTTCAAGGCCATCCATCGCCCCCATCCCAACTCACCCGACCCCCAGCGCCCGTTGCGCATCGGCTATGTCTCCCCGAACTTCCGCGAGCATCCCGTGGGCCGGTTCATGGCCCCCGTCCTGGCCGCCCACGACCGCACGCATTTTCAGACCACCTGCTACGCCCACCTGCCCCGCGCCGATGAGCTGACTCAGATCATCCAGAAGAGTGTCGATCACTGGGTGGATGTGCGCCACCTTTCCCCCGAGGCCCTGGCCCTGCGCATCCGCGACGACCAGATCGACATCCTCGTCGATCTGACCATGCACATGGGCGACAGCCGCCTCTTGACCTTCGCCCGCAAGCCCGCCCCCATCCAGGTCACCTACCTCGCCTACTGCTCGACCACCGGCCTGGACAGCATCGACTACCGCCTGACCGACCCCTATCTCGATCCCCCGGAAGAAATCCAAAATTCGAAATTCCCCGCCTCCTCGTACGCGGAGCAACCCTACCACCTCCCCGTCTCCTACTGGTGTTACGCCCCCGGCTTTGTCACCCCCGAAGTCAACCCTCTGCCCGCCTTGGCCGCCGGCCACGTCACCTTTGCCAGCCTCAACAACTTCTGCAAAGTCTCCCCCGCCTGCCTGGACCTGTGGCGCCGCCTTTTGTCCCAGGTCCCCGATTCCCATCTGGTCATGCACGCGTTGCCCGGCCAGCATCGTCAGGAGGTGCTGGATTTCCTGGCCGCGGCCGGCATTGGCTCCCAGCGCGTACGCTTCTTCGACATGCTCACCCTCGATCACTACTTCCGCCTGCACCATGCCATCGACATCGCCCTGGACCCCTTCCCCTACCCCGGCGGCACCACCACCTGCGATGCCCTGTGGATGGGCGTGCCCACCATCAGCCTCGTCGGTCAGGCTCCCCATACCCGCAGCGGCCTGAGCATCCTCTCCAACATCGGCCTCTCCCAGTTCGCCGTCACCACCCCTGAGGACTACCTGCGTGCGGCTGGCGATCTGGCCGCCGACCTCTCCCGCCTCGCCGACTTGCGTGCCACCCTGCGCCAGCGCCTCCTGGCCTCGCCCCTCATGGACGCCCCGCGTTTCACCCGCGACCTCGAAGCCGCCTACCGCACCATGTGGCAGCACTGGTGCGCCCGCCGCACCCGGTAGCGGGGTACGTTGGGCCAAGTCTTCGCACCCACCTCTTCTTGCCTGCGGGTGCAAACGATGTCCGGTGGCTGGGCCGAGCAACGAGCGCGTGGCCGGGGTCGAGTCACTTCCGGGGCCTCCTCCCGGCAGGCCGACCCCAAAAAAGAAAAATCGAAAGCGCTCCTTTGGCCCTTCCCGCGCCGCTTACCCCACCGGTATCCCCCGCGCCCCGGCCGCCGGGCGGGTGCTGAACACCGTCGCGGCGATGCCCGTCCGGGCCTGGTATTCGCGTTCCAGGTGGGCGGTCACTTCGGGGACCGCCTCGGCCTGCACGAGGGTCACCGTGCAGCCTCCGAAACCCCCGCCCGTCATCCGGGCCCCGTACACGCCTTTCCCCACCAGGGGCCGGGTCAGATCCACCAGCACATCCAGCTCCGCACACGACACCTCGTAATCCTCCTTCAGCGACTGGTGCGAGGCGTACATCAGTTCGCCCACCCGGGCCCAGCGCCCGGCGGCCAGATCGTCGGCGGCCTGCACGGTGCGGGCGTTTTCACCGATCACGTGCCGCGCCCGCCGGTACACCACCTCGTCCAGCCGCGTTCGCGCCGCTTCCAGTTCCCCCAGCGTGGCATCGCGCAAGGCCTTGATGCCCAGGGCCCCGGCCGCCGCTTCACATTGCCGCCGCCGCTGCGCGTATTCGCCGCCGGTCAGTTCATGCCGGACGTTGGTGTTGGCGATCAGAATGGCCACCGAGGCGTCGCCCAGCGGCACCATCCGCATCTGCCGCGTGCGGCAATCCAGCAGCATCGCCTGCCCCGGCCGGCCCATGGCACTGATGAACTGGTCCATGATCCCGCACGGAACCCCCGCGAATGTGTGTTCGGCGAAGACACCCACCATGGCCTTGACCACCGGCTCCAGCGTGCGGCCGGCCAGGGCCTCGATCAGGGTGGCCGTGGCCATCTCCAGGGCCGCACTGGAAGACAAGCCCCCGCCCAGCGGCACCGTGCTGTCGATCAGGGCGTCAAAGCCCCCGGGGTTCAGACCGTGATTCAGGCTTCCGGCCACCACCCCGCGCACGTAATTGGCCCATTTCGGCTCCCCCGGAGCCAGCGTCTTGTCCACCTGGAAGCTGGCCGGCATGTCCTGACTCGCGCTGACCACGGTGGCGTGAGTATCCGCCCGCCGGTCGGCCACCAGAACGGTCTGCCGCTCGATCGCCATGGGCAGCACAAACCCATCATTGTAATCCGTGTGCTCCCCGATCAGGTTCACCCGCCCCGGTGCCACACTGGCCAGCCGCGCCGGCCGGCCAAACCGCCGGGTAAACGCCTGCCCCGCTCGCTCCACCTGTTCCTCGACCGTCACCGCATCACTCATGGCGAATCTCCGCTGGACTAAAGCCGGGCATCATAACCTATCCCCGAACCAAGGAACGGCTTTTCCCATTAGCTCGTACAATGCGGACATCATGGACGAACCCCTTGTCTTCCTCAATGGACGCTTCCTGCCCCGCAGCCAGGCCACTTTGGATATCGAAGACCGCGGCGTCATGTTCGCTGACGGTGTGTACGAGGTGGTGCACTTCTACGCCGGCCGGCCCTTCGCCATGGCTGCGCACCAGGCCCGCCTTCAGCGCAGCCTGCAGGCTATCGCCCTGACCCCGCCCGCCGAGGCCTGCCGCCTGGCCCCGATCAGCGCCGAACTGGTGCAGCGCAACCGTACGCCCGATGCCGGCGTGTACTGGCAGATCACCCGTGGCCCCGCCCCGCGCCAGCACGCTTTCCCCGCCCGCCCCCGCCCCACCCTGCTGGTCATGACCCAGCCCGTGGGGCCCTTGGATTTCGCCGCTCCCGTGTCCGCCCTGCGCTGTATCACCACCGAAGATGTGCGCTGGCAGCACTGCTGCTACAAGACGCTCATGCTCCTGGCCAACGTCCTGGCCAAGGAAAAGGCCCATCAGGCCGGCTGCGAGGAGGCCATCCTGCTCCGCCAGGGCCGCGTCACCGAGGGCAGCTCCACCAACGTCCTGGCCCTGGTCCAGGGCACGCTGCGCACCCATCCGGCCGACCAGTGGATCCTCGAGGGCGTCACCCGCGGCGTCGTGCTGGATCTGGCCCGCCGGCGCGGCCTGCGGGTCGTGGAACAGGCCCTGACCTTGGACGATCTGCACGCCGCCGAAGAAGTCTTCCTCACCGGCAGCACCACCGAATTGGCCGCCGTGACGGCCATCGACGGCCGGCCCGTTGCCGATGGCCGCCCCGGCCCCGTCACCACCGCCCTCTACCAAGCCTTCATCGACTGCGTCGCCGCCGAATGCGGCATCACCCCAGCCTCCGCCCCGGGAACATCCGCCGCGCCCGCCCCCCGGGCCTGAGAACCGCCCCGGCCCGGGGAGCCGCGCCCGCCCCCCGCGTCCGATAGCCGCGCCGCGGACACTTATTCTGTCCGTTCTCCGGCCTCATCAGTAAACCGCCGCCGACGGCGACCCGATAACCATTCGGGGGCGCGATACCCCGTGGTCTGAGTTGGGGTTGGGAGTGCCTTCGCCACCATGCTCCTTTGCAGCCTGGATGATGTGCGGCCCGGCATGATCGTCGGCGCGGTGGTTTTGCACCCCTGCCGGCCCGATCTGGAGCTGCTTTCGGCCGGGGCCCGCCTCGACGCCGCCATCATCTCCCGCCTGCGGGCCATGGGGCTGACCGACATCTGGATCCACCACGATGCCCTGGCCGACCTCGATGCCGTCATCGCCCCGCGTCTGAGCGAACTGGGCCGCGAGGTTTACAGTTGCATCAAACGCGATTTCGCCTCCCTGGCCACCCAGACCATCTCCACCGCCCAGATTCTCGACTACCGCCAGACCATGATGCGCCTGGTCTTCGAGCTGGTAGGCAACCGCAAGATTGCCGGCCTGACGGGCCTGATCTTCAATGCCGACGATGCCTTGTTTGCCCACTCTTCCAACGTGGCCTACCTCGCCGCCCTGACCGGCCTGGAGCTGGAGGCCTACCTCGTGGCCGAGCGCCGCCAACTGGCCGTGCAGCACGCCCGCGATGTGGCCACCCTGGGCATGGGGGCCATGCTCCATGATCTGGGCAAGGCCATACGGGGCCCGCAGGAACGCACCCGGCACGAGGTGGTCGCCGGCCGGCCCGCGCCGCCTCCGGATCAACTGCCCCCGGCCTACCGCCAACACACCCTCGAAGGTTATCGCCTCCTGGCCGACTGCCGTCCCCCGGCCTCGGCCCGCCAGGTCGTGCTCAACCATCACCAGCGCTTCGATGGCCGGGGCTGGCCCGATGGGGCCGAAGTCCGCCCCGACCGCAAGCCCCAGGTCTTGAGCGGCCGGGGAATCCACATCTTCTGCCGCATCGTGGCCGCCGCCAACGCGCTCGATAATCTCCTGCGCGACGAGGCGGGCCGCCGCCGCCCCGCCGTGGCCGCCCTGTACGACCTGGCCGGCCCCCGCTACGACGGCTGGTTCGACCCCCTCGTGCGGCAGGCCATGCTCCGCCGCATTCCGCCCTACCAGATCGGCAGCCGCGTGGTCCTGTCCGATGGCCGCGTGGGCGCGGTGGTGGCCCCCGGCATGGTCCAGCCCTGTCGCCCCTGGGTACGCCTGCTGGCCGAATCCAGCCGCCGCGACGACGGCCAGTACGAAACCATCGCGCTGGAAAAACAGCCGACTCTGCGCATCGCGGAATGTGCTGGGGTAGACGTGCGCCGCTGGTACTTCGAGCTGCCGGCGCCCAAATCCAAGGCTCGCGCGGCCCCTTAGAGGGGCGGGCCCTACTTGGCCTTGCGGGTGGATGCCATTGCCCGCGCCCGTTTCAGGGCCCGGCCCAGACTGTCCAGGAATTCCTTGGCCGTCGCCGGCCGCCCGGCCATCAGCGTGCCGTCGGGCAGCACCAGCGTGGGCACCCCATCCCCCACCAGCACGCCGCGCTGCCGGGCCCGCTGCCGCAGCAGTTCGTTGAGCTGCACGTTCTGGCGGATGAACGCGTCCGCCCAGCCGTCGGAAAGCACCTCCGCCACGGTGCGCGGGGCCACCAGCTCCGCCGCCCGCGCTTGGGCCGCCGCCACCGGCGGCGGGGCCTCGCCCGTGTTCAGCCAGTCGTCATAGGCCGCAAACTTCCCCGGGGCCGCCCGCCACACCGCCAGGGCCAGTCGGGCATACTCGCAGCCGTGGGCGTGGATCGGGTCGGTGTCGGCGATGATCGGGTTGCATGGCGGCTCCAGCGGCACCGTGCCCAGCGCGGTGGCAAACTCCCCGGGAAATCGGGCTTGGGCTTCCTTCAGATAGTGGTGCAGCACCCGGCAGTTGGGACAGGTGTAATCGAACAGTTCCACCAGCAGATAGGGTGCGTGCGGGTCGCCCACGATCGGGTAGCGCCCGGCCTCGATGTGGATGCCCGCGAAATCCACAATGCGGTAGGTCGGCGCCGGGCGCAGCACCTGCCCCACCGCCAGCACGGCTACCAGGGCCACGCCCGCGGCCCCGGCCCCCAGGCCGCTGCGAGGTCCAGGCGCCAGCGTGCCGATCAGCAGGAGGGCCAGCACCGCGCCCGTGCTGTGCGTGGCCAGACACCACGGGCAGAAAGCGTGCAGTACGCCCGCCTGTACCCAGGTGAACCATCCCGCCGCCGCCAGCAGGGCCGCCGCCAGCATCACCAGCCAGAAACGCACCAGGCGCTGCGCCCCGGGAAACGGGGCAAAGTCGGCCCGGCGCAGCAGCAGCAGCCCCGCCACGATGTCCGCATATACCAGCATCGCCAGCAGCGCCACGGGAATCCCCAGCCACTTCGACCAGGGGCTCGTCAGCACCGTGCCGCAGCCTGAACCTTCGCCGCAGCCCGCCACCCCGGCCCCACGCGAACCCCACAGCAGATACCCGCACAGGCCCATAGCGCCCAGGGCCAGCACCATAAGCACCGCAAACACCCCGCCCCCCAGGGCGTATTCCGAGGGCCGCGGGTTGTCTGCCTGGAGTTCGCTCATCCGCGCACGTATTTGCAATGGCTGGCCACCGCCTTGAATCCCATAGCCTCGTACAAGCGGGTGGCAGGATTGTCCGGCTGACACTCCAGGATCACGTGTTTCAGCACGGACCTTCGGGCCAGTTCGATGGCCCGGTCCAGCAGGGTTGCGGCTACGCCCCGGCCGCGGTAGGGGGGCAGGGTGGCGATGTCGTCGATCACACCCACATCCCCCAGGTTGACCAGGCTGATCGCCCCGGCCGGCCGCCCTTCGATCCGCCCCAGCAGCACCTCCAGCCGCGGCTCATCCAGGTGGTCGATCCGGGTGTCGGCCAAATCCTGGGCCAGAACCGCGTCCACCGGCAGGCCCTGCGCCTGGCCGGCCCGTGTGTAGAACTCGCGCAACTCGACATAGGCGGCCCGCCCGGGGATCACCTGGAGCGCTGCGCAGGGCTGTTTCGGCGCAACGAAACGGTCCAGCACGTACACGCTGACCTGCGGGCCCCGGCGGTAGCCTCGCTGCTCCAGGGCCTGCACCAGTTCCGGGGGCCACGAGGCCGCCCCCACCTGCAAGCTGTGGCAAGGCACGCCGGCTTGGGCGAAGTGCGCCTCCACCGCTCCCACGGCCTCCCCCGCGCTGGATCCCTTCGGGACATCCACTTCAAGGGCGCAGTTGACCATGGCTACTGCCGGCCGGCGCGGGTTGGTGAAAGCCAGCGCCCCGGGCAGTTCGCCTTCCTGGGCCGCCGTGCGGGCCAGCATCACATCCACGCGATGCAGCGCCCGCACCAGAGCTTCGGCCGTCGGTGCGTACGTCTGGGGTGCCACAGGCAGTTCCATGATCTATCCTTAGACCAGTTCTTCGGCCCAGTCCACCAGGGCCTGCGCCACTTCCACCGCTTCGCGGAAATCCTGGGCGCTGACCTCCTCGCGAATACCCGGATAGCGCGCCAGCACGGCATAGTCGGTCAAGGCGGCGGCTTCATCGCTCCGCGGGGGGCCGCCACGTCCGGAGGCAGGAGATCCAGGAGTGTACGCAGATTATGCGTCCACGGCGCGGTCATGCCCCGGTTGATCAGGACAGCCTTGAGCGCCTTCTCGGTGGCCTGCTGGGCGTGGAAGCAAAGGACCTCCAGCAGCACTTCTTTACTTACCGGAGCCCGCGCCAGGGCCAGGTCACTGCGCGCATAGCGCAGCCAGTCGCCAGGGGTTCCGGGTTCATGCGGCATAGAGAATCTTGCCTTCCCGCAGGATGGTGGCGTAAATCAGGCCGGGATCATTCCCGTGGCGCTCAAGGTCGGAGCGCGTGGCCACGATCAGATCAAAGGGCAGACCGATGCCGCGAATCTGCCGGTACAGGGCCTGCGCGGTGTGCCGCCGGTGGGTGCCATCGGGCATCACGACCAGCAGATCGACATCGCTGTCGGGACCGGCGTCACCACGTGCGGCCGAGCCGAAAAGCACGACGCGCAGCGGGTGCACGGTCGCTACGATGGCGTTGACCAGGTTCCCAAGCTTTTGCGTATCGGGAGGCATGGGGTTCGTGCCTGCATCTGCGGCCGGGCGGCATGCCGGGGCCGCCCCACCGATCATCCTACCTTCGCGCACCGTCATTGCAGCAGCGGATCTCTTTGCCCCAGTGCGGCGAAGGCCTGCTGGCGGAGCAGGCAGGCATCGCAGCGCGTGCACGGGCGGGCGCCCAGGGGGCGGCCGGCGTCGGGGATCGGGTCGTAGCACGAGTGGGTCAGGCCGTAATCCACCCCCAGTTCCAGCCCGCGCTCGATGATGGCCGTCTTGGACAAACTGATCAGGGGTGTGTGAATCTTCAGGGCCCGGCCCTCGACCCCCGCGCGGGTGGCCAGGTTGGCCATGCGGCCAAAGGCCTCGATGTACTGGGGCCGGCAGTCGGGATAGCCCGAATAGTCCACCGCGTTGACTCCCAGGTAGATGTCCGAAGCCCCCTGTACCTCGGCCAGGGCCAGGGCGTAAGCCAGGAAAATCGTGTTGCGGGCCGGCACGTAGGTCACGGGAATGTCGCGGCCCATCTCGGCCTGGGCCCGGTCCTTGGGCACGGGGATGTCGGCCGTCAGGGCCGACTGGCCAAAGGCCCTCAAGTCGATCTTCACCCAGTGATGGGCCGCCACCCCCTGGTGCGCCCCGACCCGGCGCGCCGCCTCCAGCTCGACCCGATGCCGTTGACCGTAATCGAAGGACAGGGCGTGGCAGGCGAAGCCCTCATGCCGGGCGATGGCCAGGGTCGTGGCGCTGTCCAGCCCCCCGGAAAGCAATACGACCGCCGGCCGGGCCGGTGGCCGATCCTGGGCCGGTGATGGAGGGTTGGTCTCAGTCATCGCAGTGACGCGGCCGCCAGCACAGTCGCTCTGGGGCGTGTCTCAGTCGTCATGCCCGGCGCCCTCGTCCTTCTGGTTCCCCTGATCCTTCCCGCGGTGCGAACTCTGCACCACCACCGTCTTGGCCATCATGTCCCCCAGGCGCTGGCGGTAAGGGCTGATGGCGGGCAGGATCAAGAGCGGCGGGGCAATGAGTTCCAGGATGCGCCCGGCGTTGCGGGCCAGCACCTGCCACAGGTGCGGCGGGCCACCCTGGTAGTTGGTCACGCGCAGGCCCAGCATCATCTTGCCCAGCGTCCGGCCGGTGAACATCTCCAGAAGGGAGGTGTAGACGAAGATCAGCAGGATGATCAGCGCCACGGGGATCAGCGTGCCCAGACCGCCTAAACGGGCGGCCCAGCCGGGCCAGTCGGCCAAAACCTGCCGCGGATCGGCCCCCCAGAGCAGGCTGCCGATGATGATGCACGGCGCCAGATCCACCAGCCCCGCCAGGGTGCGGGGCAAGAGCTCGGCCAGCACCAGACTTCGGGGCAGGTCCAGCCGCGGCCCCATCCCCTCGCGACGCCAGAACACGAACATGATCAAAGTGGCCACCGCCAGCACGCTCATGAGGATAAGCTGGTCGGTCCACTGGCTGACCAGGTCGCCGGTGCGGGCGGTGAGCGCCACCGAGTTCGCCACCGAATGGCCGCGCACATCCATGCGCGACCACAGCACGCGGTTTCCCCCGGGGGCGACCACCAGGGCCGCCGTGGTGCCCGCAGTGGTCAGCGTCCAGGCTGAGGCGGCGGGCACGCCTTTGACCACCAGCCGGCCGATGTCGCTGGCGCCTTCGGGTCGCAGAATGGCCAGATCCAGTCCCAGACCGTCGGCCACGTCCACTCGCTGGCCCAGGATGATCTGCCCTTCCACTACCGTCAGCTTCAGGGCTCCGTGGCCCGCCAGGGGATAGTTTTGGCTCGTCCAGGCCGGGCCGGATTCGCCTTCCGTGCGGGGGCGATAGATCCGCAGGATGTTGCCGGGTGTATCGGGGGATTCGGCCCCGGGCTTGGGCCAGGCAGCCAGAACGGGCAAATCCTGACGCGGGCCGGCCAGAACGACCCAGGCGGGGGCGCCCTGGGGCCAATCCGGGGGCAGCGGCTGCAACGTCCACTGACGGCGATCCAGGTGCAGCAGATAGTCCCGTTCGGCGGGCTGGGTCTGGTCGGTGGCGGCCGGTTGGGAAGCCGGCGTCGAGCCGGCGGCCGGCTCGGGCTGGGTGGGCGGGATGATCCCCGCCACCGCGTCGTGGATGGCGGTCCGGGCGGCCGGGGTTTCAGCCCGTACCAGCAGCCACAAGCCGCGGTCATTGGCCGCCGCGGCCTGGAGAATCGCGCCACGCGGCATGGAGCCCTCCAGACGCGCGGTGAACGAGGTCAGCCCGGATGGGTCCTGGTTAGGCGTCAGGGACTGGATCAGGCCCTGGTCGTAGATCATCCAGAGCTGGCCGTCGCCCGCCGCCAGACCCCCGGGGGTGAGCTGGCCGCGCTGGCTGCGCACCTTGGCAATCTGATTGGCCGGTCCGGCGTCGCTCCACAGGTAGATGCTGGTGATGCCGCCTTCATCCGGGCGCAGCAGCCAAAGCTGCGAGCGGTCGCCGGCCGCCGGATACGACTGCCCGCGGACCGGCAGGCCCGCGGCCAGCACAATAACCAGGACAAGCAGACGCCAGGGGGTGGGACGGGGGATGGGCAACGCGGTGGACATTCCGAGCGACAGAATACAGGGCCACGCCGCGGGGGCCAAGCGGCCTCCACGACAGCCAGGATGATCCCAGGCAGCCTCCGGTGCCACAGGCGCCCCGCCTGGGGGCTCTGCAAGGCCTCGATTCCGCCCAGGCCAGATGCCCCGATCGGTGCGGCGGGCGGCGGCCGGGCCTTTCTCCGGCGGGAGCAAGGGGGCGGGCCGGGCAATAATTTGCATCCCTGAACGTCCGGCCGAGGGGGGCAGCAGCACACGGAACCAGTTTCAGCTCCGCAGCAATCACCGCAAGACTTTCGCCCATGAAAAATGGCCACGGCGGCCCCGCCGGCAGCGGCTCCCGATGTCAGCGCCGGCCCCAAGCCTGGGGAAACAGCGCCGCCTCGGCCCCGCCTTCGCCGCCCGTGGCCATGTTCATGATGCCCATGAACGAACTGACATCGAATGAATAATCGCGCACACTGCCGTCGGTAAAGGCGTAATTGACGGTCGCAAGTCCCTGATTGGCTAACGGGGTGGTGCCGTTCTGCAGGTACATGGTGCCGATCACGTGGTTGGTCTGCACGATCTGACTGCTCACCCCGTTGCGCACACACCAGTCCGAGGCAAGGATCGTGTAGTAACAGTCGAAACCGGTCCATCCCCAGTTGTTGTGATAGGAGCGGAAGTACAACGAGTCCATCGTGCGGCACAGCATCTGGGAGGGGTCGGCCGCGTAGTAATTCGGAAAGACGATCTTGATGCTGTTGGTTCCCTGGGCGGTCAAGGTGTTGTTGAAAAAGCTGTAGCAGCGGCTGGGCTTAACACTGCCGGGAACATTGGCCAAGGCTTGCGGGCAGCGCATGATCGGGTTGTACCGGGCATCGACGGAGTGCGCATCCGTACCGTCCGAATAGCCCATGTACGCAGCGAGCATGGGGAAATTGAGCGGGGAAGTGTCTGTGTTAACCAGCAGATGTCCGGCGTAGTATTTGGTGATGTGCGGGTACCAGTCGTTCGAGTCGGTGGCGTACAGGGTCAGGGAGATGGCGATCTGGCGCAAGTTGGATTTGCAGATGGCCAGACGGGCTGCGTAACGCGCCTTCTCCAGCGCTGGAAGGAGAATCGCCACCAACAGGGCGATGATGGCAACGACCACCAGGAGCTCGACGAGTGTAAATGCTTTGGAATGATGAAATTGTCGCTTCATGTGCCTTCCTCGCAAGATGGGAGAAGTCGCACCAGACCTGCGCAAAACCGCACCGGGACCTTCTTCGGCAACAGACCTTCCGAAACTTCATTCTCAGACGGCCCTTCTGCTTCTATTTTAACCTTCGACGGCCATCGGCGACTGCAGACATGCGACAATCATATTGTTAAGTTGCGACACTTGCGACGAGTGGCCGCAGTGGCCAGACTGCAAAATCAGCAGTTGACCCTGAGAGCCGTATGATGCGGCCGGTCGCCTCCTTCGCAGATGGCGGTCTGGCGGTGCGGGAGTCGGATGGGCGCTTAAATCATAAATAATTAGAGATAAAAGAGATGCGAAATCGAATGCGGGGCATCGTGCTGGGGGCTTTGGCGTTGGTGGTGTGGGGCTGTGCGGGGGGGCAACCGGCTCAATCCGCCAGCGGGCCGGCCGCAGCCGCGGCGGGCTCCAAGGTTTGCGTGATGCAGTTCGGGGGCCAAGGGGTCCTGCGGCTGTCCGTGCCCGCCAACATCAAGTGTACGCACAAAAACGGATTTCTGGACCTGACCTCACGCAACCACTACGTGGAAGTGTGGCTGGTCCCCGGGGCCTCCACGGTGGCTCAGGCGGTGGCCCAGGCTGGCCGCGTCATCCAGAGTGAGTTCCAAAACCTCAAGACCACCACCCCGTCGGACTTGACCGTGGCCGGGGCCCCCGCCCGACACTTGGCGGCGGTGGGCAACGAGGCCGATGACGGTGACCCCGGCCAGGCCGACCTGATCGTGTTTCAGGTGGGCCCCCACATCTTTGTGGGCTGCACCCACAGCGAGGATGTAACGCCCGGCGACCGGCAGTGGCTGCGGAGGGTGATCGAAACGGCTCAGGTTCCCTGAGTCCCGGCATCCGGATCCATCATCTTGTGCCGGCTCGGCTCCGCCCGGTCTCTTGCTGCGCCAGCCCAGACGCTACGGCGCGTTTGGATGCGGACGACCCGCCCCGCGCGCTTGCGTGGGGTGGGTGCGGGGGCTAAACTCACGGCCCAAAAGAGAGGAAGCGGCCTTGCGTTTTGAGCTCATTGACCGCGTAATCGAGCGCCGGCCGGATGGACTGGTGGCGGTCAAGTGCGTCAGTTCGGCCGAGGAATACCTGGCCGACCACTTCCCCGGCTTCGCGGTGCTGCCCGGGGTGATGATGCTCGAGGCCATGGTCCAGGCGGGCCGGGCGTTTCTGGTGGACCAGGCCCCTCCAGACCGGCCCCTGGTGCTGGCGGAGGTGCGCAATATCCGCTACGGGAACATGGTCCGCCCGGGACAAAGCCTCAAAGTCGAGGTGACGTTGCGGCCGTCGGCGGGGGGTGGGCCCGGCCAAGGCTGGGAGTTCCAGGGGGTGGGGAGCGTAAACGACGAGCCGGCGGTGCAAGGGCGGTTTCGCCTGGCGCTGCTGGAAAAAGAATGATCCACGAAGTCACAAAGGCACGAAAAAGAACAGCAGAAGAGAAGGGAACCGCTCAGGACACCAGATGCCCAAAGGCATCGAGACAAGAACTGAACAAAAGGCAAAACTACACCTTCTCATACCCTCTTGCTTGGTGATCTGGGTGATCTTGGTGTTAAACTCTGAATTCTCTTTTCGTGCCTTCGTGTCTTCGTGGTTCAATGGAGCATGCAAACATGGCGATGTCGCAGGATGAAGTGTTCGCGAAGGTCAAGGATGTGCTGGTCGACGCCCTGGGCGTGGACGAGGACGAGGTGACCCTGTCGGCCAAGCTTTCGGCCGACCTGGGCGCCGAGTCGATCGACTACCTGGACATCGTGTTCCGCCTGGAAAAGGCCTTCAACATCAAGATCCAGCAGGGCGAACTGATGCCCGAGAGCGTGCTGAACGATCCCAAGTACGTGCAGGACGGCAAGGTCACCGATGCGGGCATGGCCGAACTGAAGAACCGCATCCCCTTCGCCGACCTGACGGCCTTCGAGGCCAGCCGGAAAGTGACCGACTTCTCCAATATCTTCACCGTGGACACCATCGTGAAGTTTGTTCAGAAGAAGCTCGGCTGAACACGGGGGGTAACTGGCACATGGGTTAACCGGTGAATCGGTCAGAGGGGCCGCCGGCTAATCCGCCCAGTTAACCAGCTAACCAGTGAACCAGTCAACTTATGCGCTGGATCTGGATCGACCGCATCCTGGAACTGGAAAAGGGCCGGCGCTGCGTGGCGCTCAAAAACGTCACGCTGGCCGAGGATGTCCTGCACGACCATTTCCCCGCCACGGCCCACCGCCCGGCCACGCCGGTGATGCCCAATACCCTGATCATCGAGGGCTTCGCCCAGACCGCCGGCATTCTGGTGGGCCACGCCAATGATTTCAAGGAAAAGGTGATCCTGGCCAAGATCGGCAAGGCGGTGTTCACCGCTCCCTGCCGCCCCGGCCACACCCTGCGCTTCACGGCCGGGATTGAGCGCCTGGATGCCTCGGGGGCCTCCACCTCCGGCATCGTCGAGCGCCTCGACCCCGGCCAACCCGCGTTGCCCGCGGTCCCCTTGGCCAAAATCGAAATGATGTTCAGCCACATCGACCGCAATATGTCCGGTCTGGACTTCCCCGACTTCAACTTCGTCTTCACCTCCCAGTTCATGGACCTCTTGAAACAAAGCGGCTTCGCCGTGCCGGCATCGGAGGTTCGGCCCGCGCCGAACCTCGGCCCGTAGATCCGGCCTCCGCCCGCACGCACTGCCTGGACCCTGCCCCCCTCATCATCCAGGTCATCTTGAACCCACGCCGAGGCACCCATGGCCAAAGCGACCCGTCTGGAAGATGCGTTGGCTGGATTGAATGCCCTCAAGGCTCAGGGCCCCACGGCGGCGGCCGCTGCCGCCCTCAAGGCGGCGCTGGGGCAGCGCAGCAGCCTGATCGTGGCCAAGGCCGCCCAGCTCGCGGGAGCAATGGAGCTTGCGGCCCTGGCTCCCGATCTGACCGTGGCGTTTGCGAGATTCCGGGGGCAGCCGGCCAAGCTGGACAAGCTCTGCCAGGCCAAGACCGCCCTGGTGCAGGCCCTGGTCGTGCTGGGGGGGCCGGCGGAGCAGGTATACCTGCCCGCCATCGCCCTGGTGCAGATGGAGCCGGTATATGGTGGCCAGGTGGATACGGCCGCCGAAATGCGCGGCCTGGCGGCGGCCGGCCTGCTGCGCATGGGCCACCCCCAGGGGCTGAACCTGGTGGCCGAACTCCTGGCCGATCCCCAGCCCCCGGCCCGCGCAGGGGCCATCCGGGCCCTGGCGGAGTCTGGCCGGCCCGAGGCCGGGCCCCTGCTGCGCTTCAAAGCCCGCCTGGGCGATCCGGATGCCACGGTTTCCGCCGAATGCCTGGGGGGCCTCTTGAAAGTGGATGGCCCCGCGGGCCTGGAGCACGCACGCCAGGCTCTGGCCGGGGAGAACGAAGCCCTCTTCGAGGCCGCGGCCCTGGCCCTGGGCAGCTCGCGTTTGGCCCCGGCGGTTCAGGTGCTGCAAGAGGCCTGCGAGGTGACGGTGGAGGGGCCGCGCCGCCACACGCTGGCCCTGGCCCTGGCGATGCTGCGCCAGCCCGCCGCCAATGACTTCCTGCTGGCTCAGGTCCGCGAGGGGTCCCGGGCCAGCGCCCTGGCCGCCCTTGCGGCCCTGGCCATGCACCGCTACGACGCCGCCCTGATGGAGCGCCTCAAGCAGGCCGCCCAGGACCGCGGCGAGGCCGAGGTCTGTGACGCGATAAGAGCGGCACTGGGGTAGGAAGAGGTGGGCCCGCTGCACTTGACCCACCCTACGCACTGAGCGTAACGGGCAAATCAGCCATTTGGTGGTTGAAAATCAACCAATAACGGGTCAAAACGTAAGGCCAGTGGCACGGTGCGCCCGCCTGATGTAGACTTTTCGTCGCCATGGGTCTGTAATTCCCATATCTTGCGGCCCTGCCTTCCGACCTTGCGCGTCTGCGCTAACTGCATCAACCCCCTGCCGATATCCGCACGGTACATCTATGTCCAATCCCGCCCGTGAAGAACTGACCGTCGCCCGCGAACGCGTGATCCTGGTGGCCTGCCTGCTGCCGGGCAATCAGGCCAACCCGCACGATCCCCTGGATGAGCTGCGGGCCCTGGCCGGCACCGCCGGGGCCAGCGTTGCCGATGAGGTCATCCAGCAGCGGGACCGGCCGGACCCGGCCACCTACATCGGCTCGGGCAAGGTCCTGGAAATCGCTGAACAGGTGCGGGCCCTGGCGGCCCAGGCCGTCATCTTCGACAACGACCTGTCCCCCCGGCAGATCGCCAACATCGAGGAACAGGTCCAGGGCAAGGTGCTCGACCGCAGCGAGCTGATCCTGGACATCTTCGCCTCCCGGGCCCAGACCACCGAGGCCAAGCTTCAGGTCGAGCTGGCCCAGCTCGAGTACACCTACCCCCGATTGCGGGCCATGTGGTCGCACCTGGAGCGCATCGTCGGGGGCGGCATGGCCGGCATCGGCACCCGCGGGCCGGGCGAGCAGCAGCTCGAAATCGACCGGCGCCTGGCCCAGGCCCGCACGACGCAACTGAAGCGCCAGATCAAGGAGGTCCAGGCCCGCAAGGCCCGCGAGGTCTCGGCCCGCAGCATCGACTTTTTCACCGTCGGGCTGGTGGGCTACACCAACGCGGGCAAGAGCACGCTGTTCAACACCCTCACGGCCGGGGGGGCCTATGCCGATGACAAGCTCTTTGCCACCCTGTCCACCCGCACCAAGGCCTGGAGCTTGGGCGGCGGGGACCAGGTGATGCTGTCGGACACGGTGGGCTTCATCCGCGACCTGCCGCACCACCTGGTGGCCAGCTTCCGGGCCACCCTGGAAGAGGCGGTGCGCTGCGATCTGCTTTTGATCGTGCTGGATGTGGCCGAGGTGCGCTGCCGGCAGCAGCTTGGCACCGTGTTCGACACCCTGCAGCAGATCGGGGCCACGCAGCAGGGCCGGCTGATCGTGCTCAACAAGGTGGACAAGGTCCCCAACAACGCTGAAATGCTGGTGCTGGCCAGCGAATTTCCCGGCAAGACCGTGGCCGTCAGTGCCCGGACCGGGCGGGGGATCGACGAACTGGTCGAGCGGGTGCGGCAGGCCATGCGGGGCCAGATGCGCGAGCTGACCCTTCGCCTGCCCCTGGCCCAGGGCAAGGCCGTGCACTTCCTGGAAACGCGGGCCGAGGTGCTGGATCGGCAATACGAAACCGATGCCGTGGCCTACCGGGTGCGCATCGGGCAGAGACAGATTCAGCAGTTGAAGGCCCTGGGGGTGCGCCTCGAGGAATGAATAAGCCCGGCGCGGGGGGATGAATCAGGGGGCGGCGGGGTGGCTGGCTTTGATGAGCAGATAAACCAGGGCCATGAGCCCGAAGGCCGCCAGCAGCAGCACCGGGATGGCCACGACCCAGCGCAGGACCGACCAGCGCCCGCGCCAGGCCTGGGGCGCCTGGAGGCGGTCGCACCGGCCGGTCAGGATGACCCGATCGGGGTTGTCCAGGTCGCTCTTCATCGCCGGGGCGTTGGGGTAGCGGTTGGCCGGGTCGCGTTCCATCGCGTGCAGGATGATTTCCTCGATCTGCGGAGGCAGCTCCGGCCGGACTTTGCGCGGCGCCACGGGGTCGCCCGTCAGCCGGGCGTTCATGACCATGTAGGTGTTCTGCCCTTCGAACGGGGTCCGGCCGGTGGCCATCTCGTAAAGGATGGCGCCCAGGCAGTAAAGGTCGGTCCGGCCGTCCCCGCGCTTGCCCCGGACCTGTTCGGGGGCCATGTAGTCGGGCGTGCCCAGGGCCGGCGAAAAACCGGTGAAGGTCAGGCGCCGCAGGCCGGCCGCCTTGGCGATGCCGAAATCCATGATGCGGATCGATCCATCGTTGCAGATCATGATGTTGTGCGGCTTGAGGTCGCGGTGGACGATGTTGTGCTCGTGCATGTAGGCCAGGGCCTCGCAGATCATGCTGGCCAGGCGCAGGGCATCATTCAGGGGCAGGGGCTTGACGTTGTTCATGAGCTCCGCCAGGGTATGCCCCTCCAGGTACTCCATGGCGATGTAGGGCCGGCTCTTGGGCTCGGTCACCTCCAGCACGCGCAGGATGTAGGGGTGGCGGAGTTTCTTGCCGATGCTCTCCTCGCGCTGGAAGCGCGTGTAGAAAGCGGCATCGGATTCGAACTGCATGTAAGGGACTTTGAGCGCGACGGTCTGGCCGGTCGGCTGATCGATGGCCCGATAGATGGAGGCCATCCCGCTGCGGCTGATGACGGCGGTGATCTTGAACCGCTCGTCCAGCACCTGATCGATCTGCAGCTCCTCGCTCATGTGTAACTCTGTGACTTCATGGAAAACCGGATTGCCGCGATAGTAGGATACCTGATCCACCGCGTCGATCCGGATGGCGGCGATGGAGATATTGTCTTCCGATCCGTGTTTGATGGCCTGGTCGATGAGCAAGCGGCAGGCCGCGGCGGGGGGATTCCGGGTGGTGGCCTCCAGGATCTCCTGGTCGGACAGGACCGCGTAAAGGCCGTCGCAGCACAGGATGACCACATCGTGGGGCGTCAGGGTGGCGGTGGTGCAATCCACGCGGATGGTCGGATCGGGCCCGATGGAGCGGGTCAGCACGTTGCGCAGGCGGCTGTTCATCGCCTCGGCCGCGCGGATCAGCCCCAGGCTCACCTGCAACCGGGTGTAGGAGTGGTCCCGCGTCAGGAGGCGGATGGTGCCACCGTGAATCAGGTACGCGCGGCAGTCGCCCACGTGGCCCACCGTCACCTCACGGTGGCGCAGAACCAGGGCGGTGAGGGTTGTGGCCATGCCGGCCCGGCTCTGGTTGCTCATGCGGGCGTCGTAAACCGCCAGGTTGGCGGCCTGGAACACACGCCGCAGGGCATCCGCCGGGCCCACCTGGGCGGGGGCGGTGCGAAACGCCTCGATGGCGGCGGTGACGGCCAAGCGGCTGGCAACGTCACCGTGGCCCTGCCCCCCCACCCCGTCGGCCAGAATCACCAGCGACCCCCGGTGGCGCTTGGCCAGGGGATCTTCGGGAACCCAGATGCTCAGCGTATCCTCGTTGGTACGACGGACCGGTCCGGGCTCGCTCAATAAGCCAACCGTCACTTCCATCCGCGCGCAGCCTCCCAGCCCCGCCCCGCGATGCTTCCGCCGTGATCCCGCCCGCTCCGGCCGGCGCCAACGCCAGCGGCCGTCGCCGGGGAACGGGACCCGGCATGGTGGACCCCAGAGCAGGGGGGTGCAAAATTCGGACCAGGAGTCACGGAATGGCGGCCATCTGATTGTTTCCAGTGCGACCAGTGACGATGTGCTTCATTATGAGGCAGTATTACCATAGGCTGATCGGTTTGTGCGCGCAATCTACTCCACACCCCGTCCTCTTGATGGATTGATGATGCCCCGTGCGGCAATATTGACCGCAAATTGCCATGTTGCACCGGCTGGCACGCATTTTGAATATCTAGTTCCTCTGATGGGTGCCGAGGAGCCGTGAAACGCGGCACCCCAGGGCGCATTACAAGACCTGGACGGGCGCGTGGCCCGTCCGGCCCTCGGTGGCTGCCGAAGCCGCCAGGGCTATCCATTGCGCCGGTCAGCTCACGGCAAAAGGAGACCCACGATGTCTGCGTCTTCAGCTCCTGCGGCGGGCGGCGATTCGGCCGGCACCAAGCCTACCCTGGGTTTGACCGGTCTGACCATCAATGCCATGGCCTTGATCGCGCCGGGCGCCTTCCTCTGGTTGACCTTCCAGATCCAGTCCCTCTACGGGGCGCCCATGGCCGGTTGCGCCATGTGGTTCGGCATCCTGGCCGCGTTGCTCTTGTGCTTCGCCACGGCCATCTCCTATGCCGAGCTCTCCAAGCTCTATCCCGGGGCCGGGTCCTCCTATTTCTTCGCCGAGCAGGCCTTCCTGTCCAAGACCCACATGCGCAAGTTCGCCCGGGTCGCCAAGTTCATGGTGGGCTGGGCCAGCCACCTGTACTACTGGGTCTACCCCGGTTGCATGGTGGGCGTGACCGCCATCCTCAGCGGGTACCTGCTCAACCAGCTCTGGCCGGACACCTTCGCCGGCAACTATTTCAGCCCGGTGTTCATGGTCCTGTTCTGCGTGGGATTCGCCGTTCTGGTGGGCTACATCGCCTACCGGGGCGTCACGGGCACCACCGGCGTCAACATGGCGATCAACATCATCCAGATCACCGCCTTGCTGGTGTTTGCGGTGATTGCCATCGCCTACCGCGTCGATCATCCCGAGGGCGCCCAGGCTTTCCAGCTTGTCAACGGTACGCCGATCAGCTACGTCGTGGCCCAGACGCCCGTGCTGGACGACAAGGGTAATCCCGTCAAGGACGACCAGGGCAACATCCAGACCACCAACAAGATCGTCACCAAGCAGGACCTGGCCACGCTGCCGGCCAGTCTGGGCCTGGCCGCCGGCGATCCGTATCCAGAGATGGACAAGAGTGGCAAGGTCGTTCCCTTCATCGCCAGCTACCACCTGGCCGACAATGACAAGACGTTCCAGGCGCATCCCTCGGCCGCTTCGGTCGTGTCGCCGCACGGCTTTTCCTACATCATCGTGCAGGCCTGCGTGGCCATCCTCATCCTCGTGGGCTTCGAATCCGTCACCAGCATGGGGGAGGAGGCCAAGAACGCCAAACGCGACATCCCCCGGGCGGTGCTGCTGTCCCTGGCCATTCAGGGCATTGTTTGCTACCTGATCGAATACTTCGCCGCCAACTACTTCCTCAACAGCGGCTATACCATGCCCAACGCGGCCGCTTCGGGGGCGCCGCTGGGCGACATGATGACCATCGTGGGCACCTGGCTCTTTGGCAGCGCCCGGGCCGGCTGGTGGTTTATGTTCATCCAGGCCATCACCGTGCTGCTGGCGCTCCTGGGCACCACCCTCTCGTGCCTGTCCACGGGAGCCCGCGTGACCTACGCCATGGGCCGCGATGAGGAAGTACCGGCTCACTTCGGCATGCTCCACGGCCGGACCCTGACCCCGCACCGCTCCATCTGGACCCTGGTGGTCATCAGTGCCATCCTGGGCATGGTCACCGTGTCCCTCTACCTGGGCGGGACCAGCCCCGGCCCCCTGGCTCCCCAGTACGCCCACTCCCTCTGGTACGCCTTTGGCATCTTCAACTCCGACCTCATGGCCAAGCTGCCCAATACCCTGGTCGTCATCACCCTCATCAGCAACTTCGGCACCTTCCTCCTGTACATGATGACCTGCTACATCGCGATCCTGGCCTTCAAGGAGCACCACACCTTCAACGGCTTCAAGCACATGGTCGTTCCGGTGTTCGGTCTGATTGCCAACCTGGTGTGCATGCTCTTCTACCTGGTCGGGCCCTTTGTGGTCAACGGCATGAGCTGGAAGGAGCCGTTCATCGCCCTGGGCATCTGCGGCCTATGGGGCCTCTATGGGCTGGTCTACTTCCTGCGCAGCAGCAAGAAGAAAGGAAAGTCAATCCTGATCGTCAATCCGGTTGTTGCCAAGCCGGCCTGAAGACGATGGCCGCGCGACCCAGACCCTGCATCCGGTCAATCCCGCGCGACGTTGAAACGCAGCCCCCAGATCAGGTCTCCAGCCTGACGTGGGGGCTGCGGCAACAAGAACGAGGCCCGTTTCTTTCGCGCGGCAATTATATAAGACTAGACAGGACTAATGGATATGTTAACAAAGCGCCCCAAATGGTGGACCGTTGTATTCCTGGGCCTGATCGCCTTTTCCGCCTGGATGGCGATGGACATCAGCCCCCGGCCGGCACAGGCCGATGATTCGCCTGCAGCGCTGCCGGCGGCAGCGGCCCCGGCCCCCGTCGATCCGGGCCCCACCGTCGACCCCAACGGCAGCCAGACGGGCGGGCTGGCCAATGTGCCCATCGCCGACGCCAAAGCAGGCCTGACCCTCAAGGATGTGGCCGACCGGGTGGGTAAGAACGTGGTGTCCATCAACATCGTGTGGACGCTGGTCACGGGCTTCCTGGTCATGTTCATGCAGGCCGGTTTCGCCATGGTGGAGGCCGGCCTCTGCCGGGCCAAGAACGCCTCCCACACCATGGCCATGAACTTCATGATCTACCCCCTGGGCATGCTGGGCTTTTACGTCTGCGGCTTTGCCTTCATGTTCGGCGGCTTTGGTGGCAACGCCGGCCTGGGCGCCGGCACCAGCGTCATGAACCACTGGCTGCTGTCCTTCCACGTGGGCGGCACCGAGGTGGGCCTCTTGGGCGGCAAGGGGTACTTCCTGGGCAAGGATGTCTATGACGTCGGCCTGTTTGCCCTGTTCCTGTTCCAGATGGTGTTCATGGACACCACGGCCACCATCCCCACCGGGGCCATGGCCGAACGCTGGAAGTTCTCGGCCTTCATGCTCTACGGGGCGGCCATCGGCACCATCATCTACCCCGTCTACGGCTGCTGGGTGTGGGGCAACGGCTGGCTGGCCAACGCCGGCAGCCTGTGGGGCCTGGGGCACGGGGTGGTGGACTTCGCCGGCTCCTCGGTGGTGCACATGCAGGGCGGCGTGATCGCCCTGGTGGGGGCCTGGTTCATCGGCCCGCGCGTGGGCAAGTACAACAAGGATGGCTCGGTCAACGCCATCCCGGCCCACAACGTGCCCATGGTGGTCATCGGCACCTTTATCCTGGCCTTCGGCTGGTTCGGCTTCAACCCCGGTTCCACCCTGGCCGGCACCGACCTGCGCATCGCCGTGGTGGCCACCAACACCATGCTGGCTTCGGCCACGGGAGCCCTGGCGGCGGCCCTGTGGATCTGGTTCGTCCGCGGCGACAAGCCCGACCCCACCATGATGTGCAACGGCATGCTGGCGGGCCTCGTGGCCATCACCGCCCCGTGTGCCTTTGTGAACTCGGCGGCGGCCTGCTTCATCGGCCTGGTGTCTGGTGTGCTGGTGGTCGAGTCGGTGCTCTTCATCGACCGCAAGCTCAAGATCGATGACCCCGTGGGCGCCATCTCGGTGCACGGGGTCAACGGGGCCTGGGGTGTCCTGTCCCTGGGCCTGTTCGCCGATGGCACCTACGGCATCGGCTGGAATGGCACCCACCTGTTCAAGCTGGCCGATGGCACGCTCAAGTACCTGGCTGACCCCTCGAAGGCCCCGGCCGGGGCCGTCGAGACGGGCGTGCGCGGGCTGTTCTACGGCGATCCCAGCCAGCTTGGGGCTCAGATCCTGGGCGTCGTGTGCTGCTTCGTGTACGTGGCCCTGATCAGCTTGATCGTGTTCTGGGTAATTGAGAAGATTTGCGGCAACCGCGTCAGCGTCCAGACAGAACTGGATGGTCTGGACCTGCCGGAGATGGGCGTACCTGGCTATGCCGGTATCATCTTGGACAAAGCGGGTGAAACCCCGTTTTCACGCTGAGGCCGGAAGACCTAGGGGCCCAGGGTCGCCGCGGGGGCTGGCCCCGGAGCCTCCCGCCCCAAGCCGGTGCGGCTGTGCCGATTCATGGTTTTTTAACTCCACAAGGGAACGCAGATGAAACTGATCATTGCCTACATTCAGCCCGACAAGCTCAACGAAGTGAAGCGGGAGCTGTTCAAAGCGGAAGTGTTCAAGGTCTCGGTGATTCCCCACGCCCTGGGCTGCGGGCAGCAGAAGGGCTACACCGAGGAATACCGCGGGGTGATCACCGAGGTGAACCTGCGCATGAAGGTGCGCCTGGAGATCGGCGTGAACGAGGGGTTCGTGCAACCCACCATTGATGCTATCGTCAAAGGCGCCCGCTCGGGCAAGATCGGCGATGGCAAGATTTTCGTCCTGCCGCTCGAAGACTGCGTGCGCATCCGCACCGGCGAGACGGGCACCAACGCCATCGGCTGAGGCCATCAGGCCTCCGCGGCCGGGGACCCCGGAGGGGGGGGCGGGGCCCCGGCCGCGGGCCGATGCCCCGGGGATCTGACCCCTCTCGTCACGCCCGGGGGGGGTGAGGATGGTTGGGGAGGCTTTCCAAGGCCGCCAAGAACCATTACTCTCCTCTGGCTTGAAGACATGGGGGGCAGTCGCGAATGCCCGGCAAGACGGCAGGTTTACCGCCCCGTCCCCCTTGGCCGACTTGCGAATCCCGCGGGTTTGGCGCAACCTTGTGCGTCCTGACTTATGACTGATCCCAGTGCGCCATCCTTTTTCGAGCGGATGAAGAAGCTGATCATCGGCGGGGAACGCAACCCGTTCGATCCTCATGTCTTTCAACATCTGTCGCTCATCGCCTTCTTTGCCTGGGTGGGGCTGGGGGCCGACGGGCTGTCCTCCTCGTGCTACGGGCCGGAAGAGGCCTTTCGGGCCCTGCATGCTTACCCCGCCCTGACCATTTTCGTGGCCCTGGCCTCGGCCATCACCGTGCTGATTATCAGCACCAGCTATTCCCAGATCATCGAACTGTTCCCCTCCGGCGGCGGCGGCTACCTGGTGGCCAGCAAGCTGCTTTCCCCCACGGCCGGCATGGTGTCGGGCTGCGCCCTGCTGCTGGACTACGTCCTGACCGTCACCCTCTCCATCGCCAGCGGGGCCGATGCTCTGTACTCCTTTCTGCCCGACCAGTTCCAATCCACCAAGCTCCTGTTCATGTTCGGCGGGCTGGCGGTGCTGACGCTGATGAACCTGCGCGGGGTCAAGGAATCGGTGGTGCCCCTGGTGCCCATTTTCCTGGTCTTTGTGCTCACCCACCTGGTGGTGATCGTCACCGCCGTGTTCGCGCGAGCCGGCAACCTGCCCCACGTGGTGCACGTGACGGGCTCCGAGGTGCACAAGGCCTACAGCAATCTGGGGCTGTTCGCCCTGCTCTTTTTGATCCTCAGGGCCTACAGCATGGGCGCGGGCACCTACACCGGCATCGAGGCCGTCTCCAACGGCCTGCCCATCCTGCGCGAGCCGCGCGTGGTCACGGGCAAACGCACCATGCGCTACATGGCCTTCTCCCTGGCCTTCATGGCCTTTGGCCTGATGATGGCCTACATGCTCTACGACCTGGGCCCGGTGGTCCGCGACCAGTACAACAACGACCGGTTGGTCCAGATCGAGGAGACCATCACCACCAAGCACCTCAAGGTGACCAACCCGGCCCGCTACGCGGCCCTCATGGCCCAAAAGGCCCAGCTCAGCCAGACCATCACCACCACCCGCGCCGCCGAGCTGGACAACCTGTCCGGCAAGACCCTCAATGCCATCCTCTTTGACCGCTTCACCGCCGCCTGGCCGGATTTCGGCAAGTGGGCCTTCGTCTTCATCACCCTGCTGTCGGAGGCGGCCCTGCTTTTTGTGGCCGCCCAGGCCGGCTTTATCGACGGCCCGCGCGTGCTGTCCTACATGGCCCTGGATGGCTGGATCCCCCACCGCTTCGCCCACCTCTCCGACCGCCTGGTCACCCACAACGGCGTCATGCTCATGGCCCTGGCCGCCGCCGGCCTGCTGTTTCTGACCCGCGGCAGCGTGGGCTTTCTGGTGGTGCTCTACAGCATCAACGTGTTCATCACCTTCACCCTGTCCCAGACGGGCATGGTCCGCCACTGGTTCCAGTGCCGGGCCGCCGAGCCGCACTGGCGCAAGGGCCTGATCCTCAACGGCACGGGCCTCATCCTGTGCGTGTTCATCCTGATCTCCACCGTGGTCATCAAGTTCACCGAGGGGGGCTGGCTGACCATCACGCTCACCGGATGCCTGGTGATCACGGTGCTCTTGATCCGCCGCCATTACCGGCACACCCACAAGCTGCTGACGCGCCTCGACGGGCTGGTGCAGGCCGCCGAGAGCGCCCCGCCCATGCTGGCCGACGGCCAACCGAAAGAGCAGCCGGATCCCCAATCCAAGACCGCCGTGCTGCTGGTCAACGGCTTCAACGGCCTGGGCCTGCACACGCTCCTGAACGTGGTTCGGCTGTTCCCGGGCATGTTCAAGAACTTCGTGTTCGTTTCCGTGGGGGTCGTGGATGTGGGCAACTTCAAGGGGGCGGCCGAACTGGGCCGCCTGACCGAGCACACCGGCACGGAACTGGCCCGCTACGTCGCCTTCGCCCGGCGCCAGGGCTTCTATGCGGAAAGCTCCGCCTCGGTGGGCACGGATGTGGTGGACGAGGTCGCCGAGATGGCCCCGCGCATCCTGGACAAGTTCCCCAACGCGGTCTTTTTCGGCGGCCAGCTCGTGTTCCCCAAGGAAACGTCGTTCACGCGGCTCTTGCACAACAACACCGTCTTCTCCATCCAGCGCCGCCTGTACAACATGGGCGTGCCCGTGATCGTGCTGCCCATCCGCGTGTAGGAGCGGGCCGGATGGGACCATTTCTGGGGGCAGCCGCCTGAACTCCTCCCCCCGTCCGCGGGGAGAGGACGGGGAAGGGGGCTGGTGCCCGCGAAAACGGTCCCGTCCGGCGGGCCTGCCCCCACGCCGGCGCTCACACCCCGCTCCCGGGCCAGCCGGGAAATACGAACTTGCCGTCCCGGCTGATGACCGTGCCATCCACCGTGATGGTCCCACCCGTGCGCAGATCGCAGACCATGTCCCAGTGCAGCCCCGATTCGTTGCGGTTGCCCGTTTCCGGATAGCCCGCCCCCACCGCCGCGTGGAAGGTGCCGCCGATCTTCTCGTCGAACAACGTGTTCTTGGTGTATTCCACAATGCTGTAGTTGGTGCCGATGGCGATTTCGCCCAGGGAGCGTGCTCCCTCATCCTGGTCCAGCATCTCGCTCAGGAAGCCCTCGTTCTTGGTGGCGTGGGCCTCGACCACCTTGCCCCGCTCGAAGCGCAGCACCACATCGTGCACCTCCCGCCCGTGGTGCACCGCCGGGAACGAGTAGTGCACCACACCGTTGACCCCGCCGTCGGCCGCCTGCAGGTTCGGGCCCGTAAACACCTCGCCATCGGGGAAGTTCTCGTGCCCGCAGCAGTTGATCCAGCGCATGCCTTCCACGTTCACGGTCAGGTCCGTGCCCTTGGGGGTCTGGAAGCGGATGACCTTCTTGCCCGTCAGAAAGTCCACCACCTTCTGCTGGGCGGCCTCGATGCGGCGCCAGGCGGCCACCGGGTCGGGCTGGTCCAGGTGCCCGGCCCCAAACACGAAATCCTCATACTGCCGCAGGCTCATCTCGGCATCCTGGGCCGAGGCGGCGGTGGGAAACAGCGTGCCGCACCAGCGCAGGTCGCCCTTGGCCGCCCGCTCCATGAACGTGCGCAGGATGGGCTTGCGGGCGGCCGAGGCGAGGCTCTGACGCTTGGGGTCGATGCGCGACAGGGCCTTGGTGTTGGTCTCGGCCCACAGGCCGATCGAGGCGTCGATCTTTTCGACCTCGAACAGCGCGATGGGGTTGACAAAGCGAAGCTGGGCGTCGTTGGCGGCCTCGAAGAAAATGCTGTTGAAGGCATCCGGGGCCACCTTCAGGTAAGGGTGGGCCCCGGCCTTGAGGACCTCTTCGTAAAGGGCTTCCAGAAGCGGCAGGGCCACCGGATCGCCGCTGAGGCGCACGATCTGCCCGGGCTTAATGCCCGTGGCGTAGGTGACCAGGACGCGGGCCAGCCTGTCGAGACGCGGATCACGCACAGTCAGACTCCTTGGTTCCAGCGGGTATGGTACGCTCCGCCCCGGCCCAACGCCTCGGCGCCGGTGCGGACTTGTTCCGGCATCGGCCGGTCACGCCCGGAACACCGGCGCCAGCCCGGCCGCCAGCGCCGCCACCTCCCGTTGCTCCGCCTCGCTCAGCGGCTGGAAGTGGCAGGCGATCTCCACCGCCCGCCAGAACAACTCTTCCTCGCCGGGGGGCACGGCCGCGGTCACCGGCTGACTGAGGGTGAATCGCAGCGCCAAGTCGCACTGGTGCGGGTCGGTCAGCGGCTGATACCAGCACTTGGAATACTGCGGACGCTCCGGGGCATCCTCCGGCCACTGCTGCCGGGCCAGGGCCTTTAAGGCCAGGATGGACACGCCTTTTTCCCGGGCCCGGGCCACCACCGTGGGGCCAAACTGGCCCTGATGGTACGTGGCGAAGTTGATGGGGAACAGGATCGAGTCAAAATCGAAGCGGTCCAGGGCGCTCAGGGCGGCCGGGACCGAATGGGCGGAAAACCCCAGGTGCCGCACCTGCCCGGATTGGCGCGCTGCTGCCAGCGTCTCCATGGCCCCGCCTTGGGCGAAGACGGCATCGACATCCTTGGCCAGATCGGTCAGGGCGTGGAGTTGGTAAAGGTCGAAGTAGTCGGTCTTGAGGGCCGCCAGCGAGGCTTCCAGTTCGGCCCGGGCTCCGGCCGCATCGCGTTTCCCCGTCTTGCAGGCCAGGAAGCAGTTCTTGCGGTAGGGGGCCAAAGCCGGGCCCAGCCGCTCTTCCGCATTCCCGTACGAGGGGGCCACATCGAAGTAGTTGACCCCCCGTTCCACCGCCCGGGCCACCGTCTGCGCGGCATGTTCCGGCGTGGCGTTCATCACCACGATGCCCCCAAAGCCGACGATGGAAAGGGGGAGGCGCGCCCGGCCGTAAGGCCGGCGGGCAAGCGTGCCGGGGCGGGGGGGGCTGGTCATGGGGGGCTCCGCAAAGTTATGCAGAGTATAAGAAGGATCGCCACTCAATGGCCAAACGCAACGTAACGGGGGGATCGGGTCGATAAGCTAGGAAGTACCCGGCGGCCGCCCGGGCTTGGGGTGACGGGGCATGTTGGCACTCTTACCGCTCTTGGCGTTGGTCGTTCTGTGGGCCCGGATGCTGCGCGCCGGCGTCGAGTGGCGGGCAGCCGCCCTGATCTCGGCTCTGCTCGGCGGCCTGGCCGTGCTGGGCCTGACCGAACTGCTGAGCCTGGGTTACCACCTCACCCGGGCGCCCCTGGCCGCGGGTTGGGGCCTGGTCCTGGTGTCCGCCATCTTGTGGTGGCGGCGGACCCGCCGGCCGGCGCCGCCCGTCCCCCCGCGGTCCCTGCCCTGGACCGGGCTTGAACGCGCCTGCCTGGGCATCATCCTTCTGATCCTGGTCTGTACCGGCATCGACGCCGTCTTCTGCGCCCCCAACAACTGGGACGCCATGACCTATCACCTGCCCCGGGTCATGCACTGGATCCAGAACCGCAGCGTCGCGATGTATCCCGCGCACATCCAGCGCCAGCTCTTCATGCAGCCCTGGGCTGAATACGCGGTGCTCCAGGGAGTGCTGCTGGGCGGCACGGACCGCTGGGCCAACAGCGTGCAGTGGCTATCCATGCTGGGCAGCCTGGCGGGGGTTTCCCTGCTGGCCCGGCAACTGGGCGCCCCACGCCGCGGGCAGTGGCTGGCCGCCGCCTTGGCCGCGGTGATCCCCATGGGCGTGGCCCAGGCCTCCAGCAGCCAGACCGACTATGTCGCCTCCTTCTGGTTCATCTGTTTGCTGTGGTGTGCTCTGGGGCTGGTGCAGGAGATGCGGCCCGGCGGACGCTGGCGCTGGTGGCTGGGGCTGGGTCTCAGCCTGGGGCTGGGCCTGGCCACCAAGGGCACCCTCTACGTGCTCGCTTTTCCGGTGCTGCTGTGGGTGGGGGCTGTGATGCTGGGGCGCGGGTGGAAAGCGGGGAGGCTTCGCACGCAGACATTCTCGGCGGCTTCCCCCGCAGCGGAGCCATCGCACGCCACCGCAATGCCCCCTTCACCCCGCCCGCTCCCGGAGGCCGAAGGAAAGACGGTCCTCCAGCCGGCGCTGGGCCTGGCCCTGGTGGGGCTGGTGGTCCTGGGGCTGAACGCCGGGATCTACACGCGCGTGTGGCGGGCCTACGGCCACCCCCTGGGCCCGGCCCAGGTGCGCGCCCGGCACACCAATCAGGACCATCGACCCCAGGCCCTGGCTTCCGTGCTGCTGCGCACCATCGCCTGTCACTTCGCCGTGCCGCTGGATCACAATCGCACCAATCACCTCAACGAGCGCCTGATGCGCGACATCCACGGCCGGCTGGGGCTGGAACTCAACGACCCGCGCACCACCTTTCACGGCAGCCGCTATGAAGTGCTGGGCAACAGCGTTGCCAACGAGGACTGGGCGGGCAGCCCCGCCCATGTGCTGCTGATCTTCGGGGTGATCTTGCTGGTGCTGGCCCGCTGGCGACACTCCGCCGGCGGCCAATTGCGCGCCGTGGCCGTGGTCTTGACGGTGTCGTTCCTGCTGTTTGTCGTGGTCTTCAAGTGGTCACCGTGGAATACGCGCCTGGAACTGCCGCTCCTGGTCGCTTGGTGCGCCGTGGCGGGGGTAGTGCTCCAGCAGCGGCTGCCGACGGCGGCCCTGGCCGTCATCTTGGTCCTGGCCGCCCTGACGGCCCTGCCCATGCTCCTGATGAACGAGGCCAAGCCCTGGATCGGCCGGCCCAACATGTTTTCCACCAGCCGCCAGGATCAGTACTTCCTGACCGATCCGGCCCTGGGCCCGCCCATGCACACGCTGGCTGCCACCGCCGCCCGCCTGGCGGCCAGCGATATCGGTCTGGTCACCCACGAAACGGCCTGGGAATACCCCTTTTGGGTGCTGCTCAAGGCCCGCATCCCGCGGCTGCATCTGGAGCACGTGTGCACCGATGCCCAGCGGGCCCAATCCGCCGAACTCGCCGCCTGGCCGGTGCGCCGGCCCCAGGCCGTCATCTTCACTGACTGGCCCGCCGGCCCGGTGGTGCTGGGCGGCCGGCGCTACGTCGAGGTCGGCCGCTTCGCTCCGGCCCGATCCGCCCACCCCCTGTTCCTCTACGTCCCCGCGCGGCATGCTCCCCCGACCCGGTGACCGGCGTAGGGTGGGTCAAGTCTTCGGACCCACCACTTCTTCTGCCATCCCCCCATCGGCAAACCAAACCGCGCCTGCCCCTGGGGCGGGTCTGGCGCGAACCAGTTCCGCTAATTCAGCCTTTCTCCGGGGGGCTACGGGGTGGGCACCTTCAGATCGATCGGCCGCTGCTTCCGGCCCAGCGTGAAATCCAGTTCCGCCGGCCCGGCCGGTGTCGGCACGGTCAGCCGGTAGGTGCCCAGAAAGCCGCGAAAACGAATCCGGCCGTCAGCATCGGTGGTCCCCTCCAGATCGGTGGACCATTCCCCGTGAATCAGCCGCATCAGCCGCCGGTAAGCGGGCTTGGGGGACAAGAT
>JAJXSS010000189.1 GCA_021784455.1 Planctomycetota bacterium | reverse complement strand
GATCTTCAGGTCGTGCACCTGGATCTGGAGCGCGTGGACCTGACCGAGCGCATCACCGTGGAAGTGCCGCTGGTGCTGTTCGGTGAGGCGGTGGGGCTCAAGGAGGAAGGCGCCATTCTGGAGCACCCGCTGACGGCCCTGGAAATCGAATGCCTGGCCATGGAGATTCCCGACGAAATCAAGGTGGATGTCGCGGAACTCAAGGTCGGCGACACCATCCTGGTGGGCGACCTGAAACTGCCATCGGGCATTGCCACCAAGCTCGATCCCGAAACCCTGGTGGCCGGGGTGAGCATGGTGAAGGAAGAAGTGGTCGAGGTCGCGCCGGTGGAAGGCGCCACCGCCGAGCCCGAAATCATCGGCCGCAAGCCCGAGGAAGGCGAAGAGGGCGCTGCCGCCGCGGCCCCGGCCGCCGGCGAGAAGAAGGCCCCCGAGAAGAAGGCTCCTGAGAAGAAGTAGGGCACGCGAGAACGTGCCTCTGCGTGGGATCGCCCCCGGCCCGAACGTTGGCGGGCCACGATGGCTGCGCAGGGTGGGCCCAGGGCGGCGTAGGGTGGGTCAGCCCCACCTCGGGGCAGCCGCGCCCCGGCGCAAGGTTCCAACCCGCGGCACCAGCCGCGGAACGATGTTTGCGTCGGTCCTGGCCCCCACAAGGGGCGGCACAACCCGGCCTGCACGAGCCTGCGACACCATCACCCCTGAGGGCTTCGAAAGGGGGGGAGATCGCGTCAAGGGGCGGGCGGTGCCCCCCTACCCCGCCACGCGCCCCCGTCAACCCGGATCATCGATCCGCAATCATCGATCAGAGGTCCCCCCATGCGCCTGATCGTCGGCCTAGGCAATCCCGGTCCCGAGTACCAGCGCACCCGGCACAATGCCGGGTTTCTGGCGGTGGACCGGCTCCTGGCCCGCCACCGCATCGACCCGGGGGGCAAGGTCAAGTTCCATGGCCTCCTGTGCGAAGGATCTATCGCCGGCGAGCGCTGCCTGCTGCTGAAGCCCATGACCTACATGAACCACTCGGGGCTGGCCGTGGGTGAGGCCGCGGGCTTCTACAAGGTGGATTTGAAGGACATTCTGGTCCTGGTGGACGATGTGGCCCTGCCCCTGGGCCGCCTGCGGCTGCGGGGCGAGGGCTCGCCCGGCGGACACAACGGTCTGGCGGATGTCCAACGTGCCCTGGGTTCGCCCGCTTATGCCCGCCTGCGCCTGGGCATCGATCCTCCCGGCCGGATTCCCCAGGTCGAATAT
Source organism: Planctomycetota bacterium (assembly GCA_021784455.1). GTDB lineage: Bacteria > Planctomycetota > Phycisphaerae > Phycisphaerales > Phycisphaeraceae > JAJXSS01. The sequence goes on along the minus strand of JAJXSS010000189.1, from coordinate 6,729 downwards.
GTGCTGGGCCGGTTCTCGGCCGAGGAGTGGTCCAAACTGGACCCGGCCCTCGACGCCGCCTGCGACTGCGTCGAATGCTGGCTCAAAGATGGTCTGGCCAAGGCCATGACCCGCTTCAACGCGGAGTAGGGCCATCTTCATCCTGGCCCCGGCCGGGGCCGCGAGACAGTGCGCCCCGGGAGACCATTTGCCCCGCCCGCGCCTTTCTCAATCGAAAACTGAAAATCAGAAATCGAAAATTCTTCTCACGCCGTGGCGGGCTTGGTTTCGTGCTCGACGATCAGTTTGTACAGATCCTCGGCCGACTGGGCCGCGCGCACGGCCGCACGGAACGCGGGGTCGAAGAGCATGCGGCTGATGCCGGCCAGGGCCTGGATGTGCGGGCCGGTCTGATCGGCCGGGCTGGCCAGCAGGAAAATCAGCTCCACCGGCCGGCCATCGATGGCCCCGAACTCGATGGGCGTGGCCGCCTTGCCGATGGCCAGAGCCAAACCGGTGCAACCGCTGATTTTACCGTGGGGAATGGCCACACCGTGACCGATCCCGGTGGTCCGGGTCTGTTCCCGCTGCCAGACCGTCTGCCGCATTTCCTCGCGTGAGGTCACCACGCCCGATGCCACCAGCAGGTCCACCAGTTCAAAAATGGCATCCTGCTTGGCCGAGGAGGCCAAGGGCACTTTGACGCACTCGGGGCGAAGAATATCCGTCAAACGCATGGCGCAACCCTGATACGGAGGGAAGGAGGGTGGCGGCAGGCGGCGTCTGGGCCATCCCCGTTTATCATGGCAGGCTCGGTCCGGCACTCCGGGCCGAAGCGAAAAGCATACCGCTGATACCGCCTCCCGGCAAACCTCCGCGTCGTGACTCCGGGGCCACTTCTTGGCCCCTCCTTAGCGCATCGGTCCATTTCGGATGAACCTTGACCTTGACCGCATCGTAGAGTAAACCGTCATGCCTGCCTTGCGGGGGTGTCGTGGGTACAATACGGCCCGTTTTGTGGGAAATTCGGTTCTATGATCGAAGTCAGCCACCTCGTTAAATGGTACGGCCCCACCCTGGCTGTGGGCGACATCAGCTTTGCAATTTCGCGCGGCCAGATCATCGGATTTCTGGGTCCCAATGGGGCTGGCAAGTCCACCACGCTCAAGATCATCACCGGCTATCTGCCCCCCACTTCCGGGCAGGCGAGCATCGACGGCCAGAACGTCCTGACCGCCCCGGAAGCCGCCCGGGCCCGCATTGGCTACCTTCCCGAAGGCAATCCCCTGTATCCGGAAATGCGCGTCACCGAGTATCTCGATTTCCGGGGTCGGCTGTTCGAGATGCCCCGGGCTCAGCGGCGGCAGCGCATCGAATACGTCGTGGAACGCTGTGGTCTCTCCGCCGTGCGCCAGCGCCTGGTGGGGCAGCTTTCCCGCGGCAACAAGCAACGCGTGGGCCTGGCCCAGGCCTTGTTGCACGACCCGCCGGTCATCATCCTGGATGAACCCACCGTGGGCCTGGATCCCAACCAGGTGGTCCAGTTCCGCAAGCTGATCGAGGAACTCAAAGGCCAGCACACGGTGCTGCTGTCCACCCACATTCTGCCCGAAGTCGAACGCGCCGCCGACCAGGTGATCATCATCGCCGGCGGGCGCATCGTGGCCCAGGGCACGCCGGCGGAACTGCGCCGCCAGGTGGGGGGTAACGCCCGCCTGCGTCTGGAAGTCCGGGCCCCGGCCCCCAACGTGGAAAGGGCGCTGAAGCAGCTTCCGGGTGTCGCGGCGGTAGAGACCTCGGTGGCCGAGGGCTGGTGCCGGGCCGAAATCACGCCCCGGGACGGAGACGACCTGCGCGAAGCCGTGGGCCAGGTGGCCGTGGCCGGCGGCTGGCCGATCCGCGAGATCAGTTCCGGAGGCGCCGGCCTGGAGCAGTTCTTTGTGCAGATCACCGCGGCCCAGAGCCAGGCCCGCGCGGTCGCCGGATGATCCGCCGGGCGGTTACCGCAGGGATCGGTTGATCAGTGGATCGGCTAACTGGTTGACAGGTCCCATCAGAAAGGCCCGCCGCTCTTGCCAGTCAACCAGTGAAACCATTAACCAGCCAACCATGAAACAGACCCTCGCCATCGCCAAGCGTGAAATCACGGCCTTGTTTTACTCGCCCATCGCCTATGTGGTGCTGGGCCTGTTCAGCCTGGGCACGTCGCTGATCTTCCTGGGCTTTTTTCGCCCCGGAGACGCGGCCACCCTGCGCGACACCTACTTCTGGGTCATCTGGCTGATGATCTTCCTGGTGCCGGCCATCTCGATGCGCCTGATCAGCGACGAATTCCGCAACGGCACCATCGAACTGCTGATGACCGCCCCTGTCCACGACGGCCAGGTGGTGCTGGGCAAGTGGCTGGGAGCCCTGGGCTTCTTCGCCGTGCTGCTGCTGCCGCTGGTTGTCTTCGCGGGGGTGCTGACGGCCACCAGCCGGCCGGATTTCGGCCCCATCCTCAGCGGCCTGATCGGCCTGATCCTGACCGGGGGCTTCTTCCTGGCCATCGGCGCCCTGGCCTCGGCCTCCACACAGAACCAGATCATCTCCTTCCTGCTGGCCGTGGGCATCGTCTCCCTCTTCACCTTCGTCACCTTCTTCCTGCCCAAGACGACGTACGTCCCCGATGACGTCCGCCAGGTCCTCAACTACTGCAACGTCAACGCCGAATTCGACAATTTCAACAAGGGGGTCATCGACTGGCCGAACCTGGTCTTCTACCTCAGCGGTATCGCGTTTTTCCTCTTTGTCGCCACCCAGGTGCTGCAAAGCCGGCGGTGGCGGTAAGTTCGGCCCCGGCCGAACCCCCGTCAGTTCGGGTTCGCCCGAACGCAGGGGATGTACCAAGGCGCCAACGACGTTCGGGCCAGCCCGAACCCACCCGAAGCCCGAGATCCGAAACCCATGAGTAAGCAAGCCCCCGACTCCTCTGCCGCCTCCCAGTCCCAGCGCCGCGCGACCTACGGCCTGAACGTTACCGTCGCCATCGTGGCCGCCCTGGGTCTGGTTATTCTGGTCAACGCCATCGCGGCCATCTATCTCAAGCAGTTCAGCCCGCTGGACCTGACAGCCACCGGTGCGTACGGCCTGGCCCCGCAGACGCGCAAGGTGCTGGGGGACCTGAAACACGATTACCGCATCGTCACCATTTTCCGTTCCGGTGACCCGGACACCGCCCCCTACATCCGTCAGGCGGGCGACCTGATCGACCTCTACGCCCGCCAGTCATCGCACATCCAGGTGGAGCACATCAACCCCGACCTGGAGGCCGGCCGGCTGGAACAGTTCCTGGGCGTCATCGCCGACCGCTACAAGACTGCCCTGCAGCCGACGCGTACGGCCATCGAGGGCTCGCTCACCGTGCTGAACACGGTGAGCAAGAAGGCGGCCGAGCACCGGGATCTCATCAACGCCCTGCTCCAGGGCAACACCGTGCCCGAAGGCAAGCTGCACGAGGAGCTCGTCAACGCCCTGCAGGCCTTCGGCCGCATGAGCAGCGACATCGACAAGCAGGACCAGGACCTGCACCGGCGACTGGATGAGACGCTGCCGGCCTACAGCAGCATCCGCGACGCCCTGGAGCAGTACCTGACCCAGTTGGATGACAAGGTCTACGCCGTGCTCATCCGGCAGTTCGAGCAGGCCGTGCGACAGGACAAGGTGCCCGATTCGGTAAAGGAACAACTGCTCAAGATGAACGCCCAGTTCGGCGACCTGCGCAAGCAGGTGGAGCAGTCCATCGCCGACCTTCGGGCTGCCGCTCAGGACAACACCCGGCCGGTGCGCGAGTATGACGATGTGCGGGATTCGATCAACAGCAGCTCGAACCCCGTGGTGGTGGTGGGCCCGCACGATGTCAAAGTCATTGGTTTGGAGAGCATGTTCCGCCTGGGCGCGGTCAACAAGGCCAAGCCCGGCGAACAACCGAACGTGCTGTTCCTGGGCGAAGACAAGCTGACGGGCACCCTGGTAAGCATGATGCTCACCCAGCCACCGCTGGTGGTGCTGGTGAGCACCGGCCAGCAGCCGGCCCTGGGCCCCAACGGGCAGTACAACACGGTGGCCGGCCGCCTGCGCAACATGAACTTCGATGTGCGCTCGTGGAGCCCGACCGGGCAGATGGGGCCGATGGGCCAGCCCCAGCCCGCCGGCCCGCCGCCCGAGCCCCAGCCGGGCCAGAAGGCGGTCTGGATTCTTCTGCCGACCATGCCGTCGCGTAATCCCATGGATATGGGCGGCGGCCCGGGGGTACAGCAGGCCGCGGAACTCCTGCAGAAGCGACTCCAGGATGGGGACGGGGTAATGCTGATGCTCAGCGTGTCTCCCTCGGCGGGCTTTGGCGCCGCCGCCCCCGATCCGGCCGCCCAGATCGCGTCCTCCTGGGGCATCACGCCGCAACTGGACCGCGTCATCCTGCGCCAGTTCACCAACCCCGATGGCAGCACCTATCCCTCCAACCAGTTCACCCTGACCACCTGGCCCACGGCCCTGCCGATCACCAAGGCCCTGGAAGGCATCCGCGGGCTGTTCCTCAATGCCAGCCCCCTGACGCTGGCCGCCAAGCCCCCCGCCGGCACCCAGGTCTGGCCCCTGGCGCGGATCACCGGCAGCGATCTGTGGGCCCAGACCGACTTGTCGGCCCAGAACCCCAAACTCGATCCCAAGACGGCCGCCCCCAGCTTCACCGTCGCGGCCGCCGCCGAGCGTGATCACGCCCGGCTCGTGGTCGTGGCCGACCCCCTGTGGGCCACCGATACCGTGACCAACTACGGCGTGCTGGGGCCGGGCACCGCGCAAAACTTCGGGGCGGCGTTCCCCGGCAACACCGAGTTCTTTGTCAACAGCGTCAACTGGCTGGCCCACCTGGACCAGTTGATTGCCGCCAGCGCCCGTGTGCAGGATATCCGCCGCATTGGCGCCCTGTCTCGGACCGCCCAGCAGGGCATCTACTGGGGCCTCCTGGCGGGCCTGCCTTTGCTGGCCCTGGTGGCCGGCCTGGGCGTCTGGCTGGTGCGCCGGCAGGGCTGACCGGCCAAGGCCGGCGGCTGGTTAACTGGTAACTGGTTGACTGGTTGACCGGTTGACCGGCCCGAAACGCAGGCCACCCTCACCCCGACCCGTTACCCAGTCAACCCATCAACCCGTTAACCATCCCATGAACTTCAAAACCACGATATTCCTGATCGTCCTGCTCCTCCTAGTCGGCGGATTCTTCTGGTTCATGCAGAAGAAGGCCCCCAACCCCGTTGCGCCCACCAGTAACAGCACCAGCCAGGGCACCCCGTTTCTTCCTGCTGACTTCCAGGGCAGTTCCGTCACGACCATCGCGGTGGACCGCGGCCACGAGCATTTGGTGCTTCAAAAGCACGGCAGCACCTGGACGGAAACCAGCCCCGTGCACTACCCCCTCAACTCCTGGTCCGCCTCGGACTTGGTCGATGCCGCCACGGGCCTGACCTATCTGAGCACCCTGACGCCCGGCCAGGCCGACACCCCCTCGCTCAAAACGCTGGGCCTCGATCCGCCGCGCGTTATCCTGACCCTCACCGGGCAAAACGACAAAAACCAGGTGGTCAAGCACGTCATCAAGCTCGGCAAGACCTCCGTCGCCGGCGCCGCCTATGCCATGCTGGATGACAGGCCGGACGTTTATGTCGTGCAGCCGCGTCTGCACACGCTGCTGCTGACCACCAACTTCGATGATTGGCGCCAGCGCACCATCGAAGCCCCCACCGCCGGCCGCGCCCAGCGTGTAACGCTGGCCACCGCCGACCACACCCTCACGCTGGTCAAAAACGCCGACCACTGGTTTTTCGCCCCTCCCGACAGCGGCCGGGCCGATACGGCCAGCTTGTCCAGCCTGCTGTCAAGCATCGGCACGCTCGAAATCGACAAATTCGTGGCCGACAACCCCTCCGATCTTTCCCTGTACGGACTCAACCAGCCTTCGGTCACGCTCACGGTTCAGGAAGCGGCCCCTCCCGCCGCCCCACCGGCCACCCAGCCCGGCAAACCCGCCGCCACCCAGCCGGCCAAGCCCGGCCCCATCCACATCCTGCGCATCGGCTCGGCCACCGATCCGACGCGGGACAAGTATTTCGCCACCTGGTCCACCCCCAAGGCCAAGGACATCGTCGTCTTCCAGATCAGCAAGGCCGACAAGGACCGCTTCCTCAAGACGGCCAACGACCTGCGCGATCCCCGCATCACGGTGGTCAAGAAGGACGATCTGCGCGAATTGACCGTCGCCGCGGCCAACCTCCCGGCCTACAAGCTGCTGTGGTCTCCCAGCGGCTGGACGTTCGGCAAACCCGGGCCATCCTTTGCGACCGATGCCGATCAGGTCAGCCGTCTGATCGACGCCATCTTCAACGCCAAGGCCAGCACCTACGAGGCCAATCCGCACCCCGCGGGCCAGCCCGCCCTGACGCTGACCCTGTCGGCCGTGGGTCGCAGCGAACCGGAAACGATCCGCCTCTGGCCCCGGGCCAATGCCACCGCCAGCAGCCCCCCCGCGGCCCCCGCCAAGGCCCGGTACTGGCTGGCCCTCCGCGGCCAGGAGAGCATGGGCTACATCGTCCCGGCCGACATGCTCGATCCCCTTTCCAAACCCGCCCTTTGGCTGCGCGACCGCACCGTGTGGAAGATCCCCAGCGGCCAGATCACCGGCCTGACCATCCACCAGCCTGACCCGGCCGTCACCCTGGC
>JAJXSS010000188.1 GCA_021784455.1 Planctomycetota bacterium | reverse complement strand
TCCGGTGCCCCGGTTCGCGGGCCATGGCCTTGACCTCGATGATGCGCTCGGTGACCTCCGGCACTTCCACTTCAAACAGCCGCTTGATGAAGTCCGGATGGGCCCGCGACACGATGATCTTGACCTGGCTGCCCGTGTCCCGCACATCCAAAATGATGCAGCGCACCCGCTCGCCCGGCTGGTGCTGCTCCCCGGGAATCTGCTCGCTCTTGGGCATGAAGGCCTCGGCCCGCGGGCCGATGTTCAGGATCAGGTTCCCCGCCTCGTAACGCTGGGCGATGCCCGTGACCAGTTCCCCCACCCGCTCGGCGAACTCGCTGAAGATGCTCGACCGCTCGTCTTCGCGGAAGCGCTGGATCATCACCTGCTTGGCCGTCTGGGCGGGAATCCGGCCCAGGTCCTCCAGCGGGATTTCCTGACCCTGCCGCCACACGCGGATCTTGCCGGTCATGCGGTCCACTTCGGCTTTGAAATCTTCGGTATCCACCGCGTTGAAGTGCTTGCGGGCCGCGGAAACCATGGCCTGCTCAATATCGCGCAAAAGCGAATCCTTATCCACGTTGCGGTCGCGGGAGATGGAGTCAATCAGCCTGAGAAATTCCTGTGGATTCATTCGACTTCTTCCAGTTCTTTCTTCCGTGCCAGTTCGTCCCGGTCCAGTACCTGTTGTGTTCGCCGCCCCTGCTTCGGTTCGGCCCTGCCGAACATCGTTTGCGGTAGATTCGGGCTGGCCCGAACCGCTTTCCCGCCTTCCTTCCCCCCAGCCCGGCCACCCCCGGCCCCGCAAAACAACGCGGCCACGCTCGCTATCCTCGCGACCGTGGCCTGGCAGACGGGGCTTCTGCTGGTCAGCCCCAACGCATTCGCGTCTGGAGCTATGCCATGCCCGCCACCTCCCTGGGCGACGTTGCCCGGCCAGGACCCCCCGGCGCCTCGCATGCGACAGCCACGGGATGGGACGTGAAACGACCCATCACCGCACCGGCTTCCTCATCGGGTTGTCCATGCCCTGTCGCATCTTCTGACCCGCCTCTACTGCCAGGCCCCATGCCTGACACTGCCCGGAATCCCTAAGTTTAAGAACCTGATGCTCCATGTCAAGTCGGCCAAACGGTCCGCTAAACGCCGTTTTCGCCGCAGGATACACGAGCCACAGCCAAGCCGTGGGCCCTTACCTGATCCCGAAGAACACCATTAACAGCCGCACGGCCGCTGGCCACGGAGTCGCAACCACGTTGCAGCGACTTCATCTCCGCAGGTCTTTCTCCCAACAACGCAGGCCCCTATCCCCATCCGCAACCGCATTGCCTTCCTGCGGAGGCCGGGCCCAGGACCATTGAGAGGCTGGAGCGATGGGGCATCATTCCACGTTGCGACCACTTGGTCTTTATTATACTTCAAATAACTGATATAAAATAACTTATAAAATTATAAGCTTAACTGTTGACTTGTAATCGAACGTTGGATATATTGAAAATCGAACATTCGATTTCTGCATCCCAACTACCCAAGCTCGAACCTCATCCCCTTCCCCCATGGCCGTCACCATCAAAGAACTCGCGCGAACAATGGGCTTGGACCACTCCACGGTGGCCTACGCCCTTTCGGGCAAAGGCACCATCAAGCAGCAAACCCGCATCTCGGTTCTGCAGAAAGCGACCGAACTGGGTTACGTCCCCAACCGGCTGGCCCGTCAGCTTCGCTCCCGCCAGACCCGCGTGATTGGCTTCGTCATCCCCGATGTGGTGCTGGCCTATAACGAAATCGTTCAACAGACCTTTCGGGGTGTCATCGCCCGCGGCTACGACATTGGTATTGCCCTGACCGAGTTCGATCCGGATCTCGAGGACCGCGCCATCCGATCCCTGCTGGAATCGCGCGTCGATGGCATCATCCTCAAAACCCGCTATGCCCGCTGGGCGGATGTGCCGGCCAACTCCGCCCTGCGGCAGGTGGTCAACCGCCACATCCCCACGGTCTGCCTGGATTACTCCCTGGCCGATAGCGGCCTGCCGTGTTTTCAGATCCCGGCCCGCTCGATGGGCCGCATGATCACCGAACACCTGTTGTCCCTGGGGCATCGGCATCTGGCCTGGCTCTTCCCCGATCGACCGCCCCTGGCCCCGCCCCATAACGACCGTGTGGCCGGATCCTTGCAGGCGCTAAACGCCGCTGGCATCGGGGCTTCGGATCTGGCCGTCCTGGTCATGGGCAAACCCCCTCGGGGCCAGACCCAGGCCCCCACCGGCGAGGTCGAGGACCTGTACGGCAACTACATCAACCAGAGCCTGCCCCGCATCGGTATCGGCCGCGGACAGGCCCTGTTTCGCCAGGCCATGACCCTGGTGCCCCGGCCCACCGCCATCATCTGCTACAACGATGTCCTGGCCGTCGGCGCTCTGATCGAGGCCCAGCGCCTGGGCCTGCGTGTACCGCAGGATGTGGCCATTGCCGCCACCACGCGCACCTTGGCCACGGAACTGGCCCCGCTTTCTCTAACCACCGTCCACGCCCCCGCCGGCGAAGTGGTCCGGGCAACACTGGACCTGCTCATGGCCTCCTTGCCTTCCCGCCGGGCCCAGACGCCGCCCCAATCCGTCTCCATCGAACCCGTGCTGGTCACCGGCGCTTCCACCACGGCCGGTTCCTCCGCGGGCCCGCGGGCCTCAACCCTGACCATCGACCGGGTTGACCCGGCCGCCTGCCTCAAAGCCTCTCAATCCCAAGCTGATCCGCCCCTGATTCAGGAGAACGCACAATGAGGCGGCCGCCTCCACCCAGACATGGTTTTACGCTCATCGAACTCCTGGTAGTGATCAGCATCATCGCCCTGCTCATTGCCATGCTGCTGCCGGCCCTGGCCCAGGCTCGCCTGGCGGCCCAAGGCACCGCCTGCATGGCCAATCTGCACAGCCTGGGTCAGGCCATGCTCAATTACGATGTGGACTATGGGGGCATCCCGCGGGCCAATTACGATGCCTCGGATGGCGACTGGGTGAAGCACCTGTCCCCCTATATGAGCGGTGCAAGCCAGCCGGCCTATCTGGCGAACAAGGGTTGGCAACACGACCCGGTTTACCAGTGCCCCGCCGCCGGCCCCAATCAGAGCGGGACCATCTCCGTGTCCTACGGGATGAACTACCTGATGGACGTTAACACTGGTATTGCCAGCGACAAGTGCCCCGTCTATATCAACGCCACCGACACCCCGGGCAACCCCAATCCGATGTACGGCAGGCCGGCCAACAGCCTGATCCCCCTGCGCCTGGTGCCGCAACGCGGCCGCCGCCGGCATATCCCATTGATCCACGCTGATCCCCCTGCGCCTGGTGCCGCAACCCTCCAACACCCTGATCCTGACGGACAAGTCGCCCTACACCCCAACGTATGTCGTGGTCGATAACTGGCTTTACACCAGTTGGTACTCGGCGGTGGTCAACGGCAAGCTCATCCTGGATCGCCCCGACCTGCGGCACCTCAGCAATACCGCCCAGGCTGCCATGGCGGACGGCCACGGCCAGACTTTGAACTCGTCCAACTTCGCCAAACACGCCATGTTTCAGTGGTGGTAGCTCCGGTACGGCCCAGGCCCCAAGGCGCGAGCGCCTGCGGGCCCCGGCCAGCCCAAGACGGCAAGGGGGATATGGAATTGCGGAGAAAGTCCCATGCGGACGCACCAAACACCTGATTGTCACCGGGACACGGATGCTCCGTGTCCATCCACTCGTCTTTCTAACTCTTACATGGAGGATCGACGCATGTTACGCACTCGCCAATTTCTGACGGTCAGCCTGACGGCGGTCTGTGGTCTGGTACTGGGCGCGGCGGGACAGGCCCACGCGGCTTATGTCCAGCCGTTCACGGAAAACTTTGAGTCGTACACGGTCGGGGACAGCATCTTCACGGCCAACACTGCATGGACGCAGATTACCGGCGGCTCCAACAGATCGGCAGTTGTGCAGTCAGCGACCGACGTCAGCAAAAGCTCTTACTATGGGCTCGGCGATGGTCAGATGTTGCGGTGGCTGGACACTGATGGAAGCAACTTGTTTACGACCAACATGAACTTCACGGGCGATACGAAAGGCCACTTCTCCTTCGACCTGTGGTTTGAATCGCAACCATCCGACAATTTCCGGCTTTCCCTCCTAGACAGCGGCGGTAAGGAAGGCGCGCGAATCGACTTCAATACCGACAGGAATATTACTTTGTACCTGGGCACCAGCAAGACCGCATCGGTTCTGGGGACCTACGCGACGCAAGGTAAGTACTCTTTCCTCTTCACGTACGATGTGAGCGGGGCCTCTGATGTTTGGACAGTCTCCATGAACGCCGGAACACCCGTTACATCGAATTCGTACAACGGCAACAATCTCGCCGACTTGAGCAATTTCAAGATCAGCAGCGTCAACGGCGACAGCCAGGTCAAAGCGGAGTTCGACAACATCAGCGATACCGCCATCCCCGAGCCCGCCAGCCTGGCCCTGCTGGCCCTGGGCTCCATGCTCGTTCTGCCTCGCCGGCGCCACGCCTGAGGGCACCGGCCCGCGATCCAGAAATGGATCGTCTGTCAGCCTCGCCCCGGCGGTGCCAGCCGCGCCGCCCGGGCTTTCTTATCAGCCCGCGCCTATCCCGCGGCCCGGGGGGGGCCGGGAATCCGGGGACCCTGCACCACACCCGCCTTGCCCATCCCTTTGCGTACCATCAGGAAGCACCATGCCCATGCATAACCGCCTTCGCCTCCCGCTGGCTCTTTTCGCTGCGTTGTGCTGTTTCACACTGTCCGCGTTGCCGTCCATTGCCCAATCCCCGGCGGGCCAGCCGCGGATCGCCATCTGGAATCCGGTCTTCGGCACCCGCGAGCCGCGCATCAAACTCGACCTGGCCGCCCTCGATCAGATGGCCAACTGGATCAAGGATTCCGGAGGATACGTCGGCCGGCTGACGGCCGACCAGATCGCCGATCCGGCCACCTTCTCGGCCAAGCAGTTTGATGCGGTCCTCTTCCTGGGCAATGCCTTCCCCCGCGCCGATATTCCGGCTCTCAAGCAGTTCGCCGATGAGGGGGGCGTCCTCATCGACCTGGCGGCGGATGTCCCCTTCCTCATCACCATCGCCCCCGGAAACATCCCCGCCCACGGAAATAACTTTGCGTGGGTCTTGTCGCCCTCGGAGCCCAAGTTTGCCTGGCAGACCAATGACCTGCTCAAACATCTGGGCCTTGCGTACCTCTACAAGCCCGCCCTGCACGACCAGGGCGTCATCCATACCGCCACCCCCCTCTTCAAACGCTACCTGCCCCAGGCCCCCGACCTCCGCGGCCAACTCTCCAGCCGCTGGGTGGTGCCCCTGCCTGGGGCTCAGGCCGGCCAGATCTATCCCCTCCTGCGCAGCCAGCGCCGCGATGGGGCCGATGTGCCCCCGCAGATCTACATCGTCCGCCACCACCGAGCCACCGCCATCGTCACCACCAGTCCCGCCTACACCTCCAATGCCAGCCCCGCTCTCTGGTCGCTGGGCCGCGAAACCCTGCTCGCCCTGACCCGCCTCGCCCACGACCTGCATCATGGCACCGTGCAACTCAAGCCCGACATGGCCGTGACCATCCCGGCCGAGATGACGCCCCTGCCGCCGGCCCCCCTCGACCGCTTCGCCAGCGGCAGCATCAATCCCGATCACGCCACCCCGGTAGCCCGCTGGGGCCGGTTCGATGGCTCCAGTGCCGAGTTCGGCCCCGCCCTCGCTGCCGGTCAAAGCCGCGACCTGCCGGCCCACGCCCCCTCCGCCGACTTTCCGGCCGCCCTAAGCCCCGGAGCTACCGTCCACCTGGCCCTGCCCGATCTGGGCCAGGGTCCCCTCTTCTTACGCATCCGCGGCGCCTATCTGGCCACCGGCGCCGGGCTCAAGGCCACCCTGGGCAAAGAGACCGTCTTTGATGAAACCTTTGTCTACATCGATTCCAGTGCCCCCGGAAATTTCAATCGCAACCTGGTAGGCGTGCCGGCCGAGTTCACCCGCATCGTCTACCTTCCCCCTCCTCCGCCCCCGGAATTGACCCCTGCAGGCGGCCCCGCCCCAGTCACGCTCACCCTGACCAACCCCGGCACCGCCCCCCTTTACTTCGACGCCGTCCAGATCGAGCGCCGCACCCAGCCCACCCCCCGGTTCTGGATCGGCCTGGGCGCCGGCCCCGGCAGCAACCGCATCGCGCCGCAGATCACCCACCAGTGGAGTGCCGTGCGCACGTCCCTGCGCACCAACTTCATCGGCCCGCCCGATGACCCCAAACGCTTCGACAAGGTGGATGCCCTGTTCCACCAGGCGGCCTCGCTCAACGACCACGTCCAGCCCATCCTCGAAGGCACGCCGCCCTGGGCCGCCATATCGGCGGAACGCCTGGAAGAGGCCCGCAAGGCCAAACGCCCCACCACCGTGCCCCCCGATCCGGCCCAATATGCCCAGATCGTCCAGGACGTCGTTGCCCGCTACGGTGCCCACGTCAACACCTGGGAAGTCTGGAACGAAGCCGACATCACCCAGTTCTACCGCGGCACCCCGGGCGAATACATCACGCTGTTCAAGACCGTCGCCCCCATCATCCGCCATCTGGCCCCGCAGGCCCGCCTCATGACCACGGGCATGTCGGGCTATCACGAAGCCTTCCTGCGTGCCCTGCGCGATGCCGGCGTGCTGAACCAGGTCGATCTGATCGCCTTCCACCCCTACGCCGGCAAGAGCCCTGCATGGGACATGACCTATGGCCGGATTCAAGGCACACTGATGTCCTGGGGCGTGAACAAGCAGATCTACTGCAATGAGAGCGGCTTCCCCTGCCGGAACGTGGAATGGTTCCAGCCTCCCCCGGATTTCACGCCTCAGGAACAGGCCCGCATGCTCAACGTCGCTATGGCGCGGTTGCTGGCCTGCGGCCTGTCCAAACTCAACATCTTCAACGCTGGCGGCGATGGCAATCCCTACGGACTGTTCGACAACAAGGGCCAGCCCCGCCCGGCCTACGATGTCTTTGCCGACTATGTGCCCCTGGGCCTGCCCGAGGCCCGCCGCCTTGATGTGTGCCTGACCCGCCTCGATGGCCACCCCATGTCCGGGATCTACACGGCCGCGGCCGCCTACCCCGATGACCGCGCCACCCTCATCATCAACCCCGCCGAATGTCAGACGCTCCTGCCCGTGGAGAACCCGACGCCCCAACTCTCCGGCTCAGCCCATTGGACCACCTTTTTTGGGCACGCTGCCTTCCAGGGGGACCAAGTCACTGTAACGCCTGCCGCGAACCGGAAATACGCCGGCTTCTACAAGGCGGTCGCGTTCGATCCCCGGCACTTTCCCACGCTTCAGGTCTCGGCCGCGGGCCCGGGATGTGATTGGGACCTGCTTCTGAAGCACCCGGACAAAACTATCACCACCCTGGCCACCCATCACGGCCCAGGTACGCTCCAGGTGGATTTGAACCAATTGCTTCCGCAAGGTGGCCGCCAGTCCCTTGAGATTTCTTTCCGCGTTTACCGCCCGACCACGTTCAGCGGTCTGCACCTGCTGGCGGCCGCCCACCAGCCCCCACCCCAGCCCATCCCGTTGCGGCTGCGGGTGCCCCTGCCGGATGTCCAATCCGCCACGGCCACACTGAGTGTGGACCGCCACCCGCATCCCGTGGATGTGAAACTTCGTCACGGAGCCGGCCAGACCTGGGCCGAACTCATCCTCCCCCTCCGCACCCGCTGCGTGATCCAGATCCAGGGCAGCCAGTAACGAACCCGCGCCGCTTCGGCCGACCACCTTGACCTCTTGGCTCCACAGGCCGAGAATGACACCTGCTTCTTCCGGCCGGCCCCCAACCGCGGAACCTCTGATCCATGCGCATCGCCCCCCGCGTCCGTTCCTTCCTGTGGCCTCTGGCCGTCGCCGCCCTGCTGGCCGCGGTCCTTCTCCTGACCGGATGCATTCAGAAACCCACTGCGGCG
>JAJXSS010000187.1 GCA_021784455.1 Planctomycetota bacterium | reverse complement strand
CGCTCTTCCAGCAGGTTCAGGGTGCGTTCCATCCGCCTCTGGCAGCGGGTTTCATAGTTCAGGACAGCTTCCAGCTGAGGCAGCAGCGTCGCCTGGTGGGAACGCAGGCTCTGCAGGCTGATGGCCAAGTGTTCACCTCCCTGCTGGTGGCAGGCCTGACCCAACTGGCACCAAGCCTCCGCCCTTCGCAGGATGTTGATCCAGGGCTTGGCGTCATCTGGAGTGGTCCAGGTGGGGCTGAGCATCAGGTTGATCCGGCCACGGACCCCCAGGTCGGGGACCGGTAAGCCCAGCTTGGTGTAGTCCTTGCGTACCTTCGAAAGCGTGGCGTTGGCCTGACGCGAGAACTGGCTTTCCAGCCCCGGGGCCTGGCTGCGCATGGCTGCCACATCATGTTCGATGAAGCGGGCCATCTGGGTCACGAGGTTCTGCCGTACCGGTCCGTCGGGCAGGGCCTGGTCTCGATGGGCAAAATCCTGGCGCATGGTCCTCAGCCAGGTGAGCATGGTGTCCCAGGCGGTGAAACCAGCATCGCCGGCGGCCGTAGGCATGAGAAACTCCGCGCTGGCTGACCAAGCGAGGTGGTTGTCGATGATGGCCTCATGGATCTGCCGGGCCCGGCGCAGGGCGATCAGGTCCCCGGCCAGCATCTCCACCAGGGCCACGGCGAGCTGATCCTGGGGGTGGTAGGTCTCTTGGAGGCTGGCGACCAGGGCCGCACGGTCCAGGGCATCAGGGCCGCGGTCCCACACGCCGATCGTGGACTTAGCGAACAAGCCGTGCTTGATGGCGTTCTGGGCCGTCCGGGCCTTGCCCTGGGCGGTCTTGGGGCCGCGGGACTTGGCCCCGTTGACCCGGCTGGCCTGGCGCTGGGCTTCGGTGCGAGGGCGTTTCAGCCGTAGGGCGGCAGGGGCGGCCGGCGGGGTAGGCTCGGCCAGCATCATGGCCGGGGATGCCGGGACGGTCGGCAATTCCCGGGGCAACGCCAGTTCCCGGGAGGCCGGCAGTTCCGGGGGGGCCGGCTCTGGCTGGGGATTTTCCACAGGGAACAGCCGTGCCCGGTCATTCAAGTCCAGACGGGCTGGGGCCGAAGCGGGCGCGGCCAAACTGCCATTGATGGGGGCGATCATGGGGGACTCCAAAAGTGGGTGAGATGGGCGGAAAAGAGATGACTGGAACCGACTGAACAGCCGAAAAGGCTGATCTTGGGTTCCTACCTCTATTGTAACTGCAACCCGAAAAACCCTGAGGCCGCGGTGGCGGTCTGGGGCCGATCTCTACGCCCACCGGCCCAGAGGGTTAAGCCTGAGCGTATGTATTGGGCCGCTGCCGCAATAGAAGCCTTACCCCGGGCAAGAGTGCATCAGAGGATGTTGCGGCAGCATAGATGCGGATATCTGTGCATGGCGACGGCAGCTGCCGCCGGCCACGGGTGCAGAACCCTCACCGTGGCCATTAGCGCCTCGGAGCGCGCTTGCGTCGCCGGGGGTGGCCCTGGGGGCCTCTCAAGCCGGCGAAGCGTTCTGGGGGCACGCTAGGCGCCCTAGCGGGCCGGGGGCGTTTGCCAGTGGAAGCCCTGTAGCAACTGGAGGGCGTTGCCCGGCGGGGTTTGCGCTACTCACTGTGATCCCCAGCGAGTTCACCGCACTGATGGGGATGTGACAAGCTGCGCAAGCTGCTCGCGGCGGCATTGCTGGTTCAGCTGATGCCATCAGGTGATGTGCCTGGAGGCCAGTGAAGAGGCTGGCATACCACGATGAATCGCCGTTGCCTGTCGGCCGGTATCGGTACAGGAGAGTCCCTCGGCAGGAGTTAGGTACACGTATCTGAGTGGTACATGTACCTCATAAGACCCTGCCTGGCCCCAGGTACATGCTGAGCCCCTCCAGAGCGATTCTGGACTCGGTTCTGGCCGTGATGGCCCTAAGTCTGCCCAGCAACGATTACAAGCCCACCCCAAGCCGGTCGGATCGCCCAGAGGCCGCAAGACACAGCTCTCAAGCACCGCAGACTTGCGCATCAAGCTGTTGGTGTTAGGGCTCATGATTCGTGGTCCAGACCGGACTGTCACGGGCGGCAACCTGATCTTGCCATTCCCAGTCGGCTTGCGGGGTCAAACCGCCGGGCTTGCCGACACGGTTTCATGCGGCCTGCGGGGGTGTGGCGAGGGCGGGGGCTGTGGTCCCGGATTCCACCGCTGGAGATTGGGGAATCCGGACTGTGTGAGCGGTTTCTGGCGGGGACTGCGCCTGATCTGTAGCTGCCTGCGGCGGAGCAGACGCTGCCTGAGCTGCCGCAGCTGAGTCTGCATTAACTGGCGACGGCATCGGTTTCTCCGCCGCGTATGATGCCACAGCCTTCGGCTCAGGAATTTGCCTGAAGAGCCGCTCCTTCGCTGATGTGGCTTCGGGCAGATCTGCAGTCATCGGCGGGGAAGCGGGCGCCACGGGACCCACCTCTGCCGGGCCTGCAACAGCTGGCCGCGGCGTCGGCGTGCCGGACGGGGCCAAAATCGGCGCGAGCGATCGCTTCCTGGCTTCGGCGAACCGTGCCAGCGCCTGTTGGGCCCGCCTTACTCTCTCCAGATGCGGATTGTCGATCACTTTCGGCAGGTGCGATCTGCCTGGCGGGATGAGAACCGTGCATGCCGCTCCATCGACGAACGCCCAAGCCTCTTCCCATCCGCACATGCTGCCAAGATATTCCCGAGGGCCATCGCTGGTCCGGAAATCGATTTGCCGCCAGTCATCACTCCAAGCCGTGCCCTTGCGGCCATGGTTACGGTTCAGGTCTTGGATTGCACTATCCAGCGCCTGCTGGATGGTCTTGACCATCAGACCGATATTGCCGCGATTGTAACCATCAATGGGCGTGGGGAGCAGGCCTGGAGAAGCGCTGTACCCACGCACCCCGATAGCCCAGTTTACGAATGCTCGGGGTGTGGGATCGAGCGCAAAATACGCCGTTTTCAGGATCTTGTCCAGTGCTGGGATTGACCGCCGAACCCAGCGGCCCGTGTGGGGAATATCGTCGAACTTCAGGGCATCGCGGAAATCCTCAAGCAGTCTCTTTTGGTCCGGGCTTAGGACCGACACGGTGTCGTTTTCGCAGATCAACCTGAACAGGAGCAGGGCGCGAGCCCGGGGATATTGAGCTGCCTCCACGGCCTGCTGGATCCAGGCCTGCAACTGGACCGGTGAAGTTTGGCGCAGGGCCATCAGCCGCAGGGCGGCATGCTGCAGCTTATAGCTGCGGAAGCCGTGCTGGCCCAGTGCCTCCAGTTCTTTGGCCAGGTCCTGGATTTGGCTGTATTTGGGATGGGGCAGCATCTGCAGGATATAGTCCCGGGCAGCGCGCACTGCCTTCTTGAAGTCAGATTCCTCCTTGAAAATCTGTTTCAACCGGATGGTGATCTGCTTCTGCATCGAATGTCGTGCTGGCGATAGCTGACCCTCTATCAGTGATTGAGACAGACTGAAGCCTGAGGTTGTCGTTCCAGCCGCCGACCCGTTTGCGGACGGGGCGGCAGCAGCATGGTCAGGACGGCTTGCCGATAAAGACGGAAAGCTGTTTGAAGGGGACAGATCGGGGTCATCAGACAGGTCAGGGTCATCAGACAGGCCAGGGTCATCAGACAGGTCAGGGTCATCAGACAGGCCAGGGTCATCAGACAGATCAGGATCATCAGTCAGATCAGACTCCTCAGTCAGATCAGACTGTTCAGGGTTTTGGATGTGAACGGATCCTGTCCCATCAGTGGGGATCTGATCAGAACCTGTACTGGAGCCCAATTCCCCGTTGTTCTGTAGAACTGTATCCAGGAAATCTGTCCCAGGTGTGACCAGACCTGGAGACCGTTTCTCGGATTTACAGTCCTGATTCTGAGGTACGACGGGCAAAGACTCATAAAAGAAAGCAGGGCCCGTCCTTCTTGGGTTGTCTAGCTTTCTTTTGTGGGTATTTACTTCTGTTGTCACGTCTGACAACGGGGTCGCGTCATCTGTGACATGGGGCCGTTGCAGATTCTGCGCATTTTTCTGATTCTGAAAGACATCCAATAGACGCTGGCGGTCGAGGGGCTGGATCTCGTACAGGGTCGGTAAACGTCCCTCTTTATGGCTTCGCCGTGGGTGGGCAATGATCAAGCCATCCTTGCGCAGGGTGGCCAGGGCCCGGTCCACTGCGGACGGCGACATACCGCAGATGTCGGCCAGACGCTGGCGGCTGGGCCGGATCTCCGGATAGTGCATGCACAAAGCGCAGAACACCGCCCAGGGCGCCCGCCCCTTGTAACGTTGGAGCACACCTCGCCGGATGGCCTGGACCATCAGGGTGCTGCCTCCGGCATAGGGGCGGGCTTCCTGCCAGGCGGCATTTGTTAGTGTGGGCCTGGTCGGTTTCACCATGTATCTCCTCTCCTATCTGGGGTTGAGCCGGGCGCTCCGCACGCCTCTAACTCCATGGTACGCGGTGACCATTGGCCACTGAGCCGCCGCAGCGTGTCGTCCCCACCGGAAGAGCGGGTCCTGGGCAAGAAATGCACCATGCGCAAATAGGGGGGCTCATCACAGATCCGGAGATGGGAGGGCCCTGGCGGCAAGCCGCCGGCTGGCATTACACATCCTCAAACGCGCACCGGCGGCCGACCTCTTGCCGCCTGGGGTCTTCGGGGCGGGCGGGCCGGCCATGCCGTAGATGTCCGACCCGGCCCACCCCTCCATAGCCCAACCAGCGGCAAAAACGAAGCAGCCGTGACAGCCCCCAAACTGCCAGCGGAGCAGGATAAGCCCGGAATTGTCGTAAACATCGTATTCTTAAATGGTTACGTGTCATCTCTCCGTTTGGATGCGACCGGCATGCCGGCGCGCGCAGTCGCCGACAACGATATGCGATAATAGAGGGGGGTGACACCTACAGCCCAGTAGCCAAACCTGGGCCCACCCCTGGGGCACCACCCTGGTCACAGGGCTGGCGTTAGCAGGCATGAAAGCACTATCCCAATCCGTTCCGGCCGGCCAACCGCGCGGCCAAGCTGCGGTGGCTGCCCATGCGCCTGCGGGCATACTCCTGCACCCACAGCGTCAGCGCGGAGTACACCCCTGTTTGCCCCCCACCAAGGACTGGCCCGATGCCGCCGCAGGAGCTCTGGTGGCGGGTGGAACCCCCATGCAACGGGCAGATGCTTGCCGAGGATCCATAGCCCGCACGCACTGCGGGCACACCAAAGCGCTGGGGAGCCTGAGCGTCGGCTGTAGAGGGACAATGATTGGTACGCGTACCTAATCAATATGGTACGCGTACCAAAGATCCGTATGGCTGGAGGGGTTTAAAGGGCAAGCACGCCAAGGGGCTCCAGCGCCGGTCCAGGCACCTGGGATCTTGTCTGCCACCACAGCGGCGCCCTGCCCGAGGGTGCGGTTGCAGGCGATGACCTTCAGGCCGGCACGGGGGATTACAGGTTCCTGCCGCCCGGTGGCGATCCATGCCGATCCCGCAAGAGGCTCAAGGCCTCGTGATACGATGAAAAAGTGAAATGCATCATCGCGTGTATGGCCTCTGCAGGGGCAAGCGCCGGCGGAGATGTAACCCGCCGGTCGAAGCAGCTTGCCGCCGGGGGGCCAGAGTGATGGGCGGCTTCGCCCAGGAAGGGAGCAGGAATATGTTGGAGCGGAGGAACCAGGGGGAGCGTAGCAGGGCCGCTGACCGGCCCGGTGGGGAGGAAATCGCGGCGGGTAAAGAGGACGGGCTGCTGACCTACCGCGAGGCGGCTGACTGGTTGGGGGTATCGCCCCGGACGGTCTGGGGACTGGTGGACAAAGGTGAATTGGCGGCTGTCCGGATCACCGAGCATACGGTTCGTCTGGACCGACACGATTTGGAGGAGTTCGTTGCCCGGGCTAAGGCACCGCGTCAGCGCCCGGTCCGGGCCAGGGCGATCACCGATGGACCCCAGGCCGCCATTGCACCTTCCGGGGGCGGGGATGATCAGTCTGGAGCGGCGGAGAGTCTGGGCGGGGCCAATTGACGTCTGGCAACAAACAGCGGACCGGTGCCGATGGCAACCGGCCGGCAGAAAGAGGTGAGGCATGGCGTGCATTGTGGACGATCCCAATGGCCGGAGGCGGATCCAGTTCGTGGCCGCCGAGGGCAGTCGCAAGAGCATCCGTTTGGGCAAGGTGTCCCGGCGATCCGCCGAAGGAGTGCTGGTGCGGGTCGAGGAACTGCTGGCAGCCTCGATTCACGGCCAGCCCTTGAGCCGGGAAACCTCCGTCTGGCTGGAGGGCATCGGGGACCGGTTGCATGACCGGCTGGCCCGGGCGGGGCTGTGCAAGGGCCGGCAGGTCGCCCCAATCGCCCGATTGGACGGGTTCATATCCGCGTATATTGCCAAGCGTATCGACCTGAAGCCCGGTTCACGAGCTGTATTGGAACAGGCACACAAGAGTTTGGTCGAGCATTTTGGTGCGGATCGACCGATGCACTCGATCACCCCTGGCGATGCCGACGCTTGGCGATTAGCAATGGTGGCCGAGAAGCTGGCCGAGGCAACAATTCGTAAGCGGACCCAAGCCGCCAAGCAGTTTGCCCGAGCGGCAGTGCGGCAGCGGCTGATTGCCGAAGATCCATTCGCTGATCTGCCCAGTGGGAGCCGGGCCAATCCGGAGCGGATGCGTTTTATTGATGGCAACGTCATCGCCAAGGTGATCGACGCGTGCCCCGATGCGCAATGGCGTCTGATTGTCGCTTTGGCCCGGTATGCTGGTCTGCGGGTGCCCTCGGAGTTGCTCGCCCTTCGCTGGGAACATGTCGATTGGGAGCACAATCGCCTGACCATCCCCAGCCCCAAGACGGAGCACCATGCGGACAAAGCCCAGCGGGTTATCCCCCTGTTCCCTGAACTGCGACCACCCCTGCTGGAAGTATTTGAACAGGCGCCCCCGGGGACGGAGAATGTGATCACGCGTTACCGTGTTGGCAACGCGAATCTCCGTACGCAGTTCGATCGCATCGTGCGGCAGGCAGGCGTGGATCCCTGGCCCAAGCCCTTCCACAACCTGCGGGCCAGCCGTGAGACGGAACTGGCAGAGCGCTTCCCGCTCCATGTCGTATGTGGCTGGATTGGTAACACGGCGAAGGTGGCGGCTCGGCACTATCTGCAGACGACGCCCGAGCACTTTGAATTGGCGGTCAGCCAGCCCACGGGAACAGGAATAAAAGCGGCGCAAAAAGCGGCGCAGCAAATGCGCGCAGGGCACCGTACAGACGCGCAGCCGGAATTGGTTGGTAGTGCGAAACCCCTTGATTTACCGGCACATGCGAAGAAGTGCGAAAACCTGCAGGAAGTGGGAATGGGAGCGGAAGGATTCGAACCTTCGAAGGCATAAGCCAGCAGATTTACAGTCTGCTGGAATACCTCATTTTTGGCCGAAAACATGCATGTTCTTGGTAACCCACAGCGTTACCCACAGCAGATGTTTGGCCTCGCCAGAAACCGCGGATCATCAGGCCGCGGGCACTCCTCCCAGTGCCAGCAGACCCCCAGATCGCCAACGATGAACTTGTGATGCCCGATGTGTTCATATGTCTACGCCTACGAAACCCCTGTTCTCCGTGGTAAGCGAACAGTTCCGTAGACACAGATTCTGGCCTCCTCAGCAGAATCTGTGGGTGAGCTCCAGCTCCGGAAGGCAGCCAAGTTGGTGATATAAGGCCACTTCGATGGTTTGGAGGGTGCGGAAGCCGAAGGCTTTTCTGAAGCGCAGTTTCACCAGGGCGTTGAGGCCCTCAACAACCCCCGAGTTGTAGAGCTTGCGCGCCCGGAACCAGTTGAGAATGGGTTCGCGATGCTCGCGCAGGCTGCGGGCCACCTTCTTGATCGGCTCGATCCGGCTGCGCATCGCCTGGCGACACCAGGCGTCCAGGAATCGCCCGGCATGCGTCGGCGAGCGGTACTCCCATAACGCCTGCAGCCCCTCCTCCAGCAGGTAGGCTCGG